>JAQBZT010000011.1 GCA_027622355.1 bacterium
ATCGTAGGGGTAGGGCGTGTAGATGTCCGGCCCGTTGCGGGTGACGACGAGGTTGTTCTCGAGGCGGAAGCCGCCGATCCCGACCTCGCCCGCATAGGGTTCGAGGTTGAAGGTCATCCCCTCCTCGAGCGGCATGGGGTCGTCGTAGGCCGCGGGGCTGAAGTAGGGAAGCTCCCAGGGGTTCGTCCCCGAGCCGTGGCCGAGGCTGTCGAGGACGTAGGGCTCGGCCGCCTTGTAGACATCCAGCGTGGTGTTGCCGACCTTCGATTCTCCGCAGGAGTCCCACACCGCGTTGTAGCACTTCTGGTGGAGGTCGATCTGCTCTTTCGTCGGGGCGATGTCGCCGCAGATCCAGGTGCGGGTGAAGTCGCCCCAGTAGCCGTTGAAGCAGGCGCCGATGTCAATGATGACGGGATCGCCCTTGCGGATGATCCGGTCGGAGGTGAACCGCCGGTAGGGGGCGGTGTAGGGACCCGAGCAGACGATGTTGGCGCACTGGGTCCACTCGCTGCCGAGGGCGGTCATCTTCTGCCAGGCGACCGAAAGCACCTCGCACTCCCGCACGCCGGGGCGGAGGTATTCGATGGCGGCGTCCATGGCGGCCTCGGTGAAGACGGTGGCCGCCTTGAGGCAGGCGATCTCATCCTGCGTCTTGATGATCTTCGCTTTCATGAGCACATCGTAGCCGTCCACGAACTCGGTCTTGGGAAAGGCCTCCTTCAGGCGCTTCTCGAGGCCGGGGGACCAGAGGTCAACGCCCACGGTCTTGCCGTCGAGGCCGCCGATGAGGCCCTTGACCCGGTCGGCCCAGTTCTTCGCCGCGTTGGCGTCGCGGAAATTCGCCCGCTCCTGAATTTGATCGGATGAAAGCCAGGTCATCCGCGCCCGGACGTGATCGTGATCCATGCTGAAGATGATGGGCTCGCTCCCCTTGGCCAGAACGCACACGCCCATCCCGAGCGAGGCCGTCGGATGGAGATGCGAGCGGAAGCCGGTCAGGTAGCGGCAGTCCTCGGTGCGGAAGACGAACAGGACATCCACATTGGAGTTATTCAGCGCATCCTTCGCCCGCTGAAGCCGCTCTTTGCGCATCCGCGCGAAATCAATGCGTTCCTCCCAATCCACGCCCATCAAGCCTTTGTCGGTCATTTCACTTTCCTCCTGCAGAAAAATCCCGGTTTGCCGGCGGCGGCGCCTCCGGCCAGAAATCCAGTTTCGGTAACGAATCGTGAGGCCGATAGGGTGCCAGAGGGGCCGTATCACGACAAGCCGGAGGGGCTTTATTTCGTTCGTTTTGGAAATCATCATTGTCCCCGGGGAGACTGGCGCAGGGGCCGCCGGTTGGGGAATAATCCCCGAATCCCCCCACGGGGCGCGAAGCTCTGAAATACCGAACGGAGATCCCATGGATTTCGATTTCAGCGATCAGCAGAAGCTGATGCAGCGCACCCTCCACGAGCTGCTCGGGCGCGTGTGTCCTCCCGATTACGCCATGGAATGCGACAAGAAAGGGGAGGCCCCTGTCGAAGCCTACCGCGCGCTGGCGAAAGACGGCTGGATCGGCGTCAACACCCCGGAGGAATTCGGCGGCATGGGCGGGGACGAGGTGGACCTTGCCATCGTCCTCGAGACGGCGGGGATGCACTACCTCGATCTGGCCACCATGATCTTCCGCAACGTCTGCTACGGCATCGAGGCGGTGCTCAAGAGCGGCACCGAGGCGCAGAAAAAAGCGTTCATCCCCGCAACGGTGCGGGGCGACGCCTATTTCGCCTTCAGCCTCACCGAGCCCGATGCGGGCTCCGATGCGGCGGCCATCATCACCCGCGCGAGCCGGGAGGGCGACCTCTTCCGCATCACGGGTACGAAGAATTTCACCTCGGGGATGCCCATCGCCACCCACATTCTTGTCGCCACGCGCACCGACGCCACCGGCGATAAGCACGAGGGCATCACGAACTTCATCGTCCCCGCGGATCGCGAGGGCATCGAGTGGACGAAGCTCGAACTTCTCGGCCACCGCGCCATGGGCACCTGCATCGTGCATTACGGCGGGGGGGAAGCGCGGGCGGACGAAATTCGCGGCGAGGAGGGCGGCGGCTGGAAGGGTTTGATGGACTACATCACCACCGAGCGGCTGTGTCTTTCGGCGGCGCGGACGGGCGCGGCGGCGGCGGCCCTGAATCTCGCGCTCGATCACGCGAAGGAGCGCCAGCAGTTCGGCCGCCCGATCGGAAAATTCCAGGCGGTGAGCCACATGCTGACCGAGATGCACGTGCTCGTGGACACGGCCCGGCTCCAGGTCTACCGCTTCGCCTGGCTCGCCTCGCAGGGAAGGGCGGGCCGCATCGAGGCCGCCACCCTCAAGCTCTACGCCGGGGAGGCCTACAAGAAAGTGGCCGACCTCGGGGTGCAGGTGATGGGCGGCTACGGCTACAGCGCCGAGTACGCGATGGAGCGCCACTACCGCGACGCGCGCCTTGCCCCCATCGGAGCGGGGACGAGCGAGATCCAGCGCAACATCATCGCCAAGGAGTTGGGGCTCTAGGGGAAGGAGGAGAAATAAAGATGCCGCTCGATCCGGCGGTTCTGAAAAGGGAGTTTTCCGAGTTCACCCTCGAGGTGGAGCGGAGCAAGATCAGGGAGTTCGCTATCGTCCTCGGCCTTCAGGACCCGGTGCACACCGATGTCGCGGCCGCGCGGGCGGCGGGCTACGATGACCTTCTCGCCCCGGCGACGTTCACCCGCCAGTTCTGGCACGAAAACGACGGGAACGACCCGATGCCGCATCTGGGGTACGATCCCAAGCGCAGGCTCCACGGCGAGCAGGAATTCGAATATCACAAGCCCCTTGTGGCGGGGATGGTGCTGAAGGGCCGCAATCAGATCATCTCCCACCACGAGAAGGAAGGGAAAAGAGGCGGAATGATGACCTTCGTCGTGATCGAGACGCGCTTCACCGATCAGGCGGGCGATCTGGTCCAGGTGGCGCGCCGCACCCTCATCGAGACGGCGGCGCCGCCAAAAGAATCGTAAGGAGAAAAACAGATGCCGGAAGCGATCGCCTGCGCCGCGTGGGATGAACTGGAAGAAGGGGCTTCGCGCGCGCTTTCGATGGGGCCCCTCACGCGGACCGACTTCGTCCGCTTCGCGGGCGCGAACGGGGATTTCAACCCGAACCACCACGATGAGCTCTACGCGCAGGGGAGCGGTTTTCCGACGCCCTTCGCCCCGGGGATGATCCAGGGCGGCTATCTGGGCAGAATGCTGACCGAGTGGCTCGGCCCGCACTCGCTGCGCACCTTCCGCATCCGCTTCTCCGCCCAGGCCTGGCCGGGCGACATGGTGCACTGCAAGGGGAAAATCGTGAAGAAATACGAAGCGGGCGGCGAGAAGCGCGTCGAGGTCGAGGCCGAGGCGGTGAGCCAGAACGGCGATGTGCTCATCAAGGGCTTCGCCGTCGCCGCGCCGCAGGGATAGCCGCGTCGCAGGGATAGTTGCGTGCAGGGATAGAGGGGGAGAAATGCTCGAAGGCTACCGCATTATCGAACTGGGACAGGTCATCGCCGGAACGCTCGGCGGGACGGTGCTCGCCGACATGGGCGCCGAGGTCATCAAGGTGGAGTCCCCCACGGGCGACCTGGGCCGCAACCCCGCCATCGCGGGGATGAACACCATCTCCAGCATCTTTCTGACGTTCAACCGGAACAAGAAGAGCGTCGTGCTCGACCTGAAGATGGACGAGGGAAAGCGCGCCTTTCTCGATCTCGTTGCCGTTTCCGATGCCGTCATGGCGAACTTCCGGCCGGGGACGATGCGCCGCCTCGGCCTCGGCTTCGATGTGCTCAAGTCCCGCAATCCGGACATCGTCTTCGTCGAATCGAGCGGCTACGGCGACAAGGGCCCCTGGCGCGATCACCCCGCTTTCGACATCGTTCTTCAGGCGATGGGCGGCCACATGTCGATCACCGGCGAGCCGAACCGCCCGCCCGCGCGGAACGGCGCCCCCACGGCGGACCTTTTCACCGCCCTCTACACCGGCCTTGCGTGCATGGCCGGGCTGCTCGGCAAAGCCAAGGGCAAGAAAGGCGGCGCCCACTACGAAGTGCCCATGTTCGACACCCAACTCGCCATGCTCGGCTACATCGCGACGATGTACCTCAACCGCGGCGAGATTCCCGAGCCCCCCGGCAACGCGCACGAGTACATGGTGCCCTACCAGGCCTTCCCGACGAAGACGATCTACATCGTCGTCTCCCCGCGGGAGGACAGGTTCTGGAAAAAGATGTGCGAGGTCATCGAGGCGCCCGAGTTGGCCGAGGATGCGCGCTTTCTCACGAACGATCTGCGCGCGAGGAACCGGGCCGTGCTCCTGCCGATGCTGGAGGAAATCTTCATGCGGCGTCCCGGGGAGGCGTGGCTTGAGCTGCTCGGGAAGGCGGGCGTTCCCTCCGCGCCGGTCAATCCGCTCGACCGCGCGCTCGAAAACGAGCAGGTCGCGGCGCGGAACCTCATCCGCAGCTACGAATTCCCCGGCGAGGGCAAGGTCCGCGTCGTCGGAAGTCCCATCTTCGATGTGGCCGCCGGGAGCAACCCGGACCCGCGGCCCGCTCCCCTGCTCGGGGAACACACCGGGGAGGTGCTGCGCGAAGTGCTGAACTACCCCAATGCGCAGGTGGCCGCCCTTTTCGAATCAGGCGCGGCCCAGGCCCCGAAAACCCCCACGGCGCCGCCGAAGAAATAGCCCCGTCAGGCAGCGGGCGCGAAGGTGCGCCGCGCCCACGCCACCCGCGCCTCGGCGGTGACGAAAGCTTCCGGCGGGGCGGCCTCCACCTGCTGGAGTCTTCCCCAGAGCCCGATCCGGTTCGCCACCTGGATGGCGAGGCCCGGCCGGGCGTTGAGTTCGAGCATCACGGGACCCCGGTCGCGATCGATGACCTGATCCACCCCGAGATAGCCCATCCCCGTCATGTCGAAGGAGCGCGCCGCGGCGAGCAGCATCTCCGGCCAGTAGGGCACCTTGACCCCGCTCACCGGATTGCCGGTGTCGGGGTGTTCGGCCACCACCTCGCCGCGGCAGACGGCGTTGCGCGTCACGCCGGCCGAGATGGAGATGCCCGCGCCGATGGCGCCCCGGTGGAGGTTGGCCTTCCCGTCCGATGCCCGGGTCGGCAGGCGGGTCATCGCCATTGCGGGCACCCCGCGGTAGACGACGATGCGGATGTCCGGCACGCCACGGTAGCTGACGGCTTCGAAGACCGGATCGGGATGGACCAGTGACTGGATGATGGCCCGGTCGGGCTGGCCGGCGAGGGAGAAGATGCCCGAGAGGATGTTGGAGATGTGATGGTAGGCCTCCTTGCGGGGGATCGTATCGCCGCTGGGCTTGATGAAGCCTGCCTCGTTCCAGTCGCGCACGAGGACGATGCCGCTTCCCCCCGCCCCGCGGGCGGGCTTGATGGCGAACTCGCGGGTGGCGCCGAGCGTTGTCTCGAAGCCTTCGATCTCGCTGTTGTGCTCGATCACCTTGAGGATCGGCGGCATCGGGACGCCGTGCGTAGTCGCCACGTAGTCGGTCATCACCTTGTCGTCCACCAGCGGGAAGGAGGACCGCGGGTTGTAGGCCATGATGTAGTCCGCGTTCCGCCGGTTCATCCCGAGAACGCCCGCCGCGCGCAGCTCGCGCGCGGCCTGGAAGAGATTGATCATGGCTGGCTCCGGAAGGCCTTGAACCGCACCAGCTCGAAGAGCCGGTACCCGGTGTAGCGGCCGATGAGCAGAAGGGCGCCCCCCACGGCGAAGGTGAGTTCGGGATAGAGGAAGAAGGTGAGCTGGAGCTGTTCCCAGAGCAGGATGCTGTAGGCGATGATCGCCACGGCGGCGCTGCCGAGCGCCATCTGGATGCCCTGGCGCACGCCCGCCTCCTCGATGGCCACGAAGAAGCGCTCGATCACCATGACGAGGATGACGAAGGGGAGAAGCCCGACCGCCATGAACTCGCGAATCCCGAACTGGTTGCCCGCGAGGGCCACGAACGAAAGAAGAGCGATGACCGCCGTCAGCATCAAGGAGAGGCGGGGGACGAGCAGCAGGTGCATCCTGTCGAGGAAGTTCCGCATGAAGTAGCCGGCCCCCATGATGAAGGCGAACACCCCGAGGCCGTAGGCCAGCCCCGTGGTGCGGAAAGCCAGCGCCATCAGCACGGGCATGAAGACGCCGAAGGTGGGAAAGCCCACCATGTTCCGCAGGAGGGAGATCATGAGCGCGCCGATGGGAACGAGGAGGAGAATCTGAAAAGTCTCCTGGAACTGGCGCGGCATATGGAAGAAGGACCACTTGTCGAGAAAGCGGGTCGAGCGCCGGATGCGCTCGTAGTGCAGGTGCCAGTCGCCGAGGAGCCGGCGCCGCACCTCCCAGCGGGAGATGTCCACCCGGGCCTCCGACACTCGAAATCCCTTGCCGATTCCGGTCGAGAGGCGGAGGAACTGCTCCTGCGGGATGGCGAGCGCCTCGCCCGAAACCGGGCGGAGATGAAGCCACTCGCTGCCCGACCACACCTCTATAAACTTCAGCGGCCGGAGCCGTATGCTCGGCGTCAGGCGCAGGCCCTGCACCTCCCGCGCGTTGAGGCGGGCGGCCCGCAGAAGACCGATGATGGCCAGCTCGCGCCCCTGGTTCAGGATGAAGCGCCGCCAGGCGGTGAGGTCCTCCTGGGCGGGGGCGGGCGATGGCCACTCGCCCCGGATGGCCGCGCGCGCGTTGTCGAGGCGCGTGGGGGGCGGGAGGGGCAGCCGGGGCTTGGCGAGCCGCTCGAGGAGCGCGCGCTCCTTTTCGCCGATTTGGGGGGGGTAGGGCATGAGCCGCAGCGGCGGGGTGGACCTCAGCTTGAGTCTCCGCACGATGACGGAGGCGTTGTAGGTCACGAGTTCTCCCTCGCTGCCCACCTCGCCGCTCCAGATGGCGAAGCGGTTCAATCCCTCCCGCGTGAGGCCGAGCCCGAGCGTCCCCGAGGAGAAGAACTCCTCGAGCACGGTGAGGCCGGGCCGCTGGTAGGGAAGCCCCACCGTGAGCACGGCCTGGCCCAGGCTCGGGCGTGAGATGCGGGTCTCCATGGAGATCCGCCAAGAGCTTCCGCCCGCCGCCGGAAACAGCGGGTAGCCGAGGGCCAGAACGCGGTAGGCGATCAGCGCAACGGGAAAGAGAAACAGGGCAGCGACTATCCAGGCCGTCAGGTTTTTTTTCAGCATGTGCTTATGGCTTTCCTTTTTCGCAGCCCGGCGCGGTTTGTTCCTCTCGCGTTACGTCCACGAGAAAATTTCCCTGGGTGAGCGTTATCCTTCCGACGAGGAAAGGGAAGCGCATGTGCGCGCGGTCCCGCAGGTTGATGGGGATTCGCAGCCGCTTCCCGGCGAGGCAGAACTCCATTACCACGATGGGTCGGCGCGATCGGCCTGAACTCGATCGATATTTCTTCCACTTTTTGACGGGCAGGCGGATTTTCTGCACCCCCCCGCTGTGGTGCACATCGAACTCGACGTGGTCTCCCTTCGCCTCAATGTTGCGGGCGTCGAGGGAGGAGCGGGCGGCCCCCGTGTCGATGCGCGCCTCGAGCGCAATCCCCCACGGCTGGAGGATCACCTTCTCGATCGGCCCGATGACGGTTTTTTCCCTCTTCCCGCCCGCCGCGGCCGGGGCCGCGGAAAGGAGCGCGAAAAGGAAGAAAAACGCCAGGGCGGCGGCGCCCCGGCGGCAAGCTGAAAGAGGTGAACGCGTCCCCATCCCCATACGGCCCTGCCCTCATGCGGAAGGTAAAATGCGGAAGGTGAACCGAACCGGAGCCCGCGCTCCGGTACCGGCCGGGCGATCTGCCCATTCGCCAGAATATAGTCTTGTTGCAGAAAAAAGAAAGGGAATTTGGCTTTTCTTGAACCGGGAAGCCGGGCTGGGGCGGCTGTCCGGCTTGTGCTATAACTTCCGGTGTCTGCGAAACAGCCGCCTTTTTTCAAACCATTGGGAAGAATATGCCCACGGCATCGGAGCATAAAATCAGGCTCACCAGCCTCGTCAAGGCGGGCGGGTGAGGCTCGAAACTGGGTCCGGAGGACCTGCGGATAGCCCTCAGCGGCTTTGAGCCTTTTACCGACCCCAACATCCTCTACGGGACGAACGCCGGGGACGACACGGGCGTCTACAAGCTGCGCGAGGATCTGGCCCTCGTCCAGACGGTGGATTTCTTCACCCCCATCGTGGACGACCCCTACGACTACGGCCAGATCGCGGCGGCGAACGCCCTGAGCGACTGCTTCACCATGGGCGCCCAGCCGGTGACGGGGCTGAATCTGGTGGCATTTCCCTGCGATCTGGGTCTCGATATTTTGGGGCGCGTCATGGCGGGCGGCGCCGACAAGACCCGCGAGGCGGGCGCCGTCATCATCGGCGGCCACAGCGTGGACGACCCCGAGCCCAAGTTCGGCATGGCCGTCACCGGCGTTGTGGACCCCCGCAAGATGATCACCAACCGGGGGGCGAAGCCCGGGGACAAGCTCGTTCTCACCAAGAAGATCGGCACCGGCATCATCACCAACGTCACGAAGGCGGGAAACCCCCTCATCGAGGCGGCGAAGAGCATCTTCGGCGGCGGCGGCAAGCTCAAGGGCGGCGTCTTCGAGGAGGCGGTCGCGTCCATGAAGGCGCTCAACCGCAAGGCGAGCGAGGTGATGCAGCGGGTGGGGGTGAACGCCTGCACCGACATCACCGGCTTCGGCCTGGTGGGACACCTCCACAACGTCATGGAGGCGAGCAGGGCGGCCGCGCGGATCCGTTTTTCCGAGGTCCCCCAGTTCGACGATCTGCTCCCCCACGCCATGGTCGGCACCGCGGGGGGCGGTGAGCGCAACCGCTACTGGACGAAGGATTTCAGCGGGGCGAAGGCGGATGTGAGCGAGGAGATGATCGCCCTCCTGAACGATGCGCAGACCTCGGGCGGCCTCATGATGGCGGTTTCGGCCGAAAAAGCCGCAGAACTCATCCGCGAGCTCCGCGCCGCGGGCGCCACCGCCGCCGCCATCATCGGCGAGGTCATCGAGGGCGCACCGGGCAGGGTCGAGATCGAGGTGTAGGGGTTTACTGTGAAATTTTCTTTACCCCTCGGTCCATGATCGGGGGGTGTTTTTTTTACCAGGAGCAATAAATGCCGAACAAATGGACATTAATATTGCTGACCATCCTGGTTGTTGCGGCTACCGCTGTGGCCATTTTCATTTATAGATCTAATCCCAATCAGCTTTCAGCGTATGGAGGCATAATTGGCGCCGCCGCAAGCATTTTGGCGGTTATCTGGTTTACGGGAAGCCTTTGGTATCAAGCACAGCAAATCAAGGAGCAAAGGACACAATTTTCGATGGAATTAAGACAACTCCGGGAAGATGGACGCAGAAATGCGCTTTTGCTGTCCCGGGACGTCCTTAATGCTGCCGAGAGCCGAGCGCTGGCAATCAGTGGCCTTGACTCGCTGTCTGAGTTGCCTTTGCAATATGTAAAATTTGGTGAATTTAAGGACATTATGGAGTCAGATGATCCTGATGTGGTTTCTGCAGCGATAGGAGTATGGAACAAAAAAGAGGGTCCTGCCGTCGCCATAATGAATGGATTGAAAAGTGCCGCTGAAGTTTATTTTGTGGCCATAGGCAAAGAGGATGTTGATTTTTCCAGAGACCCCGAAGAGTTTGTTAGTATTTATGGCCCCCAACTATGGTCTCTTCCATTTTTTGAAGCCTTCCAAGGAATGGCAACCTTGCTGGCCGAGTTCATGGTTCGACTAAAGCCAGTTCGAGAAGCGGTGCCCATCGCGGCAACGGGAGCAGCGGCGAAAATTGGTGGCGAAAAATACCTGAGAATGGATAAGGCCAGAGAAATCATTCAAAGACATTTGAAAAAAAAGTATCCTTTACCGAAAATTGCAGAGGGACTGATTGCTGAGCCAGATAATGACGGGGAGGTTGCCACATGACTTCTACACACTCCCATCCTGTCCAAAAACTCATCCGAATTTATGCCACCCCCCGGTCCATGATCGGGGGGCGTTTTTTTATCTAATCCCCAGCGGGTTCGGCTTCTGATCCTTCGGGACGATGGGGTCGTAGACGAAGCCCTTGGTTTTTTCCTCGAACTCGGCGCGGGCTTTTTTCAGGACATCGGGCGAGGTGAAGAGCTCCAGCGCCGAGGCGGCGAGGGTCTTCGCGGCGGTGAACATCCCTTTTTCCCCGATCTCCATCCCGTACTGCTGCGTCGCGAGCCAGTGGTGTCCCGGTGTGCCGGGCGCGTGGCAGACCGTGCTCACGCTCCCGAGCGGGGCGAGCCAGCTCACGTTCCCCCGCTCGTTGCTCGGGCGGATGTGGCGGCGGCTCGCGGGGGATATTTCCTCCACCAGCGGGCGCTCGAAGCCGAGCTTGCGGGCGAATTCCTTTTCCGAATCGGTGTAGGTGTGGGCGCCGACGGCTTCCAGATTGCGCTGCACGACATCGGTCATCGCATCGTTCGGCAGCACGTCGTACACCGCGCTGAGGAGGGTCCACGTCATCTTGGTGTCGGTGGCGAGCGCGCCCGCCTTGGCGCAGTTCATCACCCGCTCGCGGAGCGCGTCCACGTCCTTCCGCTTCGGGGCGCGGATGTAGTACCAGACGCGCGAATAGGCCGGCACGACGTTCGGGGCGACGCCGCCGTCCTTGATGACGTAGTGGATGCGAGCCTCCTCGATCATGTGCTCGCGCATCATGTTGACGCCGTAGTTCATCAGCTCCACCGCGTCGAGGGCGCTCCGCCCGTCCCAGGGGTCGCGCGCGGAGTGCGCCGCCGTCCCGTAGAACTCGAAGACGAGGGAGTCCATCGCGTTCATCGAGCCGCCGCGGGCGTAGTTCTGCTCGCCGGGGTGCCAGCAGAACACCGCGTCGAGGCCGTCGAAGGCCCCGTCCTTGGCCATGTAGACTTTTCCCTCGAGGGTTTCTTCCGCCGGGCAGCCGAAGCAGACGATCCGCCCCGGGGTGTTCGTGGTTTTCAGGGCGTGGGCCACCGCGAGGGCGGCGTAGCTGCTCGCCGTGCCGAAGAGGTTGTGGCCGCAGCCGTGCCCCTGTGCGTCGTGGGCCGGTCCGCAGTGGGGCAGGGCGTCGTACTCGGCGAGGATGCCGACCACCGGGCCCCCGCTCCCCCATCTCGCGATGAAGGCGGTGGGAAGATCGCCGACGCCCCGCTGGACATCGAAGCCCGCCCCCTCGAGCACATCCTCCAGAAGCTCGGCCGACTTGTGCTCCTCGAGGGCCACCTCGGCGAACTTCCATATCTCGCGGCCGACCTCGCGGGCCTCCCCGCGCTGGGATTCGATGAAATCGAGCGCTTTCTGCTGGATGGGGTTCATGCGCGCTGCCTCCTCCTTGCCGGATGTGATGGATGGCCCCATTAGAGCGGAAATCTCCGGCGAGGGGAAGGCGCGGGGGGGAGTTTGCCCGGCCCCCCCGGGGCGGATATGATAGGCCTTCCATCCGGAACATTCCGGGATCCAAATACGAGCCCCCCCTGCGGCGGGCGGGGCTCATTCGGTCTTCGACCTTTTTCCTCTACAAAGCGGAGACTTGCGGACATGGAAAAAAGAACCCTGGGCAGCACCGGCCTCGAAGTCACCGTCGTGGGCTTCGGCGCGATGACCATCGGCGGCATCTTCGGCCCGGTGGACGATAACGAGAGCAACCGGGCGCTTCACGCGGCCATTGATAACGGCATGAACTTCATCGACACCTCGGACGCCTACGGGACGGGCCACAGCGAGACCGTGATCGGAAAGTTCCTCAAGGAGCGCTCCGATCGCGGCGACATCATCATTTTCACCAAGGGCGGCAACAACATGGTGACGGGGCAGTACAACTTCACCCCCGAGTACATCGAGAGCTGCCTGAACGGGAGCCTCCAGCGCCTCGGCATCGAGCGCATCGACCTCTACCTGCTGCACAATCCGAAAGAAGAGAACATGGCGGCCGAGGACAGCTACGCCCTTCTGGAAAAGGCGAAGGACGCGGGCAAGATCAAGCACTGGGGCGTTTCGCTGAACACCGACGCGGAGTGCGACGCGGCCATCGGGCAGGGCCGCCCCGCCGTCTTCCAGATGGAGTACAACGTCCTCCAGCAGAGCCCGGCCGGGCCCTTCAAGCGGGCGAAATCCGCCGGGATGGGCGTCATCTCGCGCGTTCCCCTCAAGCGCGGCTTCCTCTCGGGGCGCATTGATGAGGCCTTCGAGTTCGCCGAGGGCGACCGCCGCAAGGGCATCCTCTCCCCCGAGAACATCCGCAAGTTCCAGGGCAAGCTCGACCTCGTGCAGGAAGTGGCCGCTCACATGGGCGTCCCGGCGGCGGAGGTGGCGCTGCGCTTTTGCGTCTCGAACCCGGATGTCTCCTGCGTCATCCCCGGCATCCGGACGCCGGAGCAGTCCGCGCAGAACGCCAAGGCCTCAACGCCGCTCCCCGCGGACGCCCTCAAGCGCCTCCTCGGCTAGCGAAAAGGAAAAGCGCGGTGGCGGACCGGGCCCACATCCGGCGCCAGCTCATCGCGGCATGTATTCTGGCGGCCGCCTTCGCATTCGTGGAGGCGGCCGTCGTCGTTTATCTGCGAAAGCTCTACTACCCGGGGGGCTTCGCCTTTCCCCTCAGCCCCGCCATGCGCGGCCTCGCCCCCATCCTCGTCGAGATCATTCGCGAGGCGGTCACCCTCATTCTGATCGGGGCCGCCGCCTGGCTCGCGGACAGAAGGGGCTGGGTGCGCTTCGCGTTCTACATGGTGATCTTCGGGGTGTGGGACATCCTCTACTACGTCTGGCTCTGGGCCATCCTCGGCTGGCCGCCCTCGATCTTCACCCTCGATGTCCTTTTCATGATTCCCGTCCTCTGGGTGGGGCCGGTCTGGGTGCCGGTCATCGTTTCCCTCGGCCTCATCGGATGCGGCGCCGCGATCGCCCTGCGCATCGGAGGCGGCGGTTCGTTCTCCCTCGGCCGCGCGGGCTGGGCGCTTGAAGTCCTCTCCGGCCTCATCATTATTCTTTCCTTCCTCTGGAACGGCCCCGCCGCCCTCAAGGGCCACATGCCGGGGCCGTTCCCCTGGTGGCTGTTCTGGGCAGGGATGGGGTTGGGGCTGGGGGTTTTTTGGAGGAAGTGGGACAAGAAAGAAAATGTGTAAACTGTGTATATAGCGAAATTTTCATACGGAGTGAGAGTCGCATGATACAGAAACCCCTTTCTGAAATCGATCTCGATGTCCTTCAAGGCCTCATCGCCGATGAGGTCCGCGAAGGGAAAACGATCGATTACAAAAGAGATTTGTCGGTAGATACAGGCGATCAGAAGAAAGAATTTCTCGCCGATCTTTCTTCTTTCGCTAACACCGCGAGCGGTGATTTAATAATTGGAATGGAAGAGCAAGAAGGTGTTCCCGTGGCCATTCCCGGCATCATTCTTCCCGATGTTGATCGAGAAATTCAACGTCTGCACAGTATCATCCAGGAAGGTGTTGAGCCGCGTATTCCGAGTGTAGAGATTCAGCCTGTTTCTGTGGGGGATGAGAAATGGGTCTTGGTTGTTCGGATAGGGAAAAGTTGGATTTCACCGCATCGGGCGTCTTACCGTGGACACGGCCACTTTTATGCCCGGAATTCTGCCGGGAAATATCGTTTGGATGTAGGTGAACTGCGGACGGCTTTTACGCTAGCAGAAGGCACTGCCGAAAAGATTCGCAATTTCCGCATTGATAGACTTGCTAGAATTATAGGTGGAGAAACACCTGTGCCTATACGGGAGGGGGTTAAGATTGCGCTTCACCTAATTCCTTTAGCTGCTTTTACATCAGGAAATTTTATTGAGATGCCTTTGGATCATGATAGGCGAGCAGATTTTGCTCCACTTAGTGGGTCTATCTCTGATTGGCGAAACAATCTAGATGGGTTTGTGTGTTACTCAGGAAATCCTCCGAGACCTCATCGGGCATATCTGCAACTTTTTCGAACGGGAGTGGTGGAGACGGTTGAAATTTCTGTCTATGGCGAAGGGAATATTATAAATGGGCCTGGGTATGAAGTTGAAATTGTTCAAAGTGTGAAAAGATATTTAAAACAGTTGCAAATTCTTGGAATTGGCATGCCTGTTTATATTTTTTTATCTGTGTTGGATGCTTCTGGTGCTGTATTGCGTTTGCCGGAGTCATGGCATTTTCGCAGAGGTGGCGAGTATGGGCATCAAGCAGATCGAAATGAATTTATTCTTCCCGAGGCCGTGATTGAAGATTATGACACTGACATACCCGTTGCTCTCAAACCTCAATTCGATATGATTTGGAACGCTTTTGGCTATGATGGTTCAATTAACTTTGATGCTGAAGGCAACTGGATAGGTGAAAATCGAAGGAACTAACCCCCATACCCCCGCACCACCCCCCTTGCCGCCTCCGTCATCCCGTGCATGACGAGACTGCAGGGGCCGTTCTTGCCGCCGGCGACGAAGAGGTGGAGGTCCTCGGGGCGGCCGACGGCGGGGATCAGGGCGTCATCGTCGTTTAGGTCTACCTCGAAATGCCAGCGCGCGGCGCCGGATGCGCCCCGCCAGATGCCGGCGTCCCGAATCTCCCCGAGTTTCCGGCGGCTCGCCTCGATCAGTTTCGTGTGAACATCGGCGCGCGTCATGCCCGCCGCGGCAAAGACGTTCGCGTGCTGGGGGCTGAGGATGACGGTGAGGTCGGCTCTCCGGTAGATGTTCCCCCCGCCGAGGGTGCTCATGGTGTCCCCGATCGTGCGCAGAAGCCGCTCGGGCGTTTTGCTGGCATCGTCCCAGACCTGGATGGGCGGCTCGCAGGGAATGGCCGCGACGGCGTTTCCTGTAATGCCGCGCGCGGCGGCGTAGCTCTCGAAGGGGCTCTCGGCCTCGTTCTCGGCGAGGCAGAAGGTGAAGCGCGCCGGGCCCCCGAAGCAGCTCGTCGCCCCCGCGCCGGGGTAGCCGCCGCCCAGGTTGAACATGAGGAGGCGCAGCGCCCGGCCGATTGTGGCATTCGCCCGAAAGCCCGGCCCGAGGCAGCCTTCGCCTCCGTGGAGGCCGATCTCCTTGGCATGGGGGCCGCTGAAGACGAGGAGCGGCGCCGCCGCGCTCGATGTCGCCTGGACGAGGAGGAGGTTGAAGCGCGGCTCCAGCACCGCCTCCACCCCCGCAATGAGGCAGGGCATGTACGCCGGCTTGCAGCCCGCCATGACGGCGTGCAGGGCGATCTGGTAGACGCTCGCCATCCCGCCGAGGGGGGGCACCTCTCCGAGCTCCTCATCGGGGGGGCGTCTCGTTCCCGCGAGCATTTTTTCAATCGCGGCTTCCGTCGGCGGGACGAGGGGCAGGCCGTCCGACCAGGGCTGGTCCATGAGGTGTTCCATCATCTCGAGGGGGTCGATCATGTGTGCGCTCAGCTTTCGGCGGGCGTTTTCGCCAGCGTTCCGGGGTGGATTTCGGAGAAAGGAAGGGCCTTCTGCCGCGCGCCGTCCCGGTAGTCGTACACCTCGGTTTCGGCGAGGGCGCGCGCGATCATCTCCTCCGCATCGAGGCGCGCCTCGGCGCCTCTGAGATGGGGGATGTTCGTGCGGATGGCCGGATGCTTGGGGACGAAGAGGGAGCAGCAGTCCTGATCAGGTTCAATCGAAATTTCAAAAGTATCGAGCACCTTGGCCTGGGCGATGATCTCCTCCTTGTCCATCCCGATGAGGGGCCGGAGGATGGGGAGCGCGACGGCCTCCTCGACCGAGGCGAGGTTGGAAAGGGTCTGGCTCGCCACCTGGCCGAGGCTCTCGCCGGTGACGAGGGCTTTCGCTTTTTCGAGTTTCGCGATGCGCTCGCAGATGCGGGCCATGAACCTCCGGTAGAGGACGACGCGGAGCGCCGGGTCCGCCACGAGGACGATCTCTTTCTGCAGATTGCCGAAGGGAACGAGATAGAGGCGGCTGCCGAGCTGGTAGGTGTCGAGCACGGCGGCGAGGTCCATCGCCTTTTCGGCCGAGGCGCGGCTGAGGTAGGGCGCCCCGTGGAAGTGGACGAAGCTCACCTCGCAGCCCCGCTTCATCATCCGCCAGCAGGCGACGGGCGAGTCAATGCCCCCCGAGAGGAGGGCGGTCACCTTTCCGCTCGCGCCGATGGGCAGGCCGCCCGGCCCCGGAATCTTCTCGACGTAAACGAGCGTGTTCCGCGGAAGGGCCTCGATGGTGATCATCGTGCCGGGGGCATCGAGGTTGACCGGCAGGTGGCGCCTCGCCTGGATGCGCGCGCCGATCGCCCGGTTCCACTCCTGGCTGCTGATCGGGAGGTTCGGGTAGCCCTTCCGGGTGCGGACGCGGAAGGTGGAAATTTTCAGCGGGGCGATCATTTCGAGGGCTACCTCGCCCGCCGCATCGAGGTCGAGGGGGAGTTTTCTCGCGAGGGCGAAGTAGGCGACGCCGAAGACGCGGGCGAGGGCCACCCTGAGCGCGGGCCAGTCGGCCTCCGGCGCGAGTTCGAGCGCGAGTCTTCCCGGAAGCTTGCGGACCTTCTCCCCGCCGTGGGGGGCGGCCATTTGCTCGATGCGTTCCACGAGGCGGTTCACGAAAAGGGGCCGGTTTTTCCCCTTCAGGCCGATCTCGTTGTAGTGGAGAAGGACGCAGTGGGCGTGCCCCTCGGGGGCGTGTCCGTTCCGGCTCATTCGACCCGCTCCAGTTTGACGGCCGCCCCGCCCGGGACATCCCGAAAAATGCGCGCATCCCCTTCGATCCGGCCCAGCGGGTTGACCGCGCTGGCCGCCCGGGGGGCGTTTCCCGTGCTGGCCGGGGTAGGTCCGAAGAAGATGCAGAACGCCTTGCCGGGGGGCCAGTAGGCGATCTCGCCCACGGCCATCTCCTCGCGGGCGCCGGGCTCGGCGGGGGCCTCCAGGGGGATGGCGAAGTAGATTTCATCCCCCCAGATCTGGGCCGTGCCCTCGATGGGCAGGGCGTCCCACAGGCGGGCGGAGGTCTCCCCTTCGAGGAGGGTGGCCTTCGCGACCGTCTTCCCTGCCGAGATTTGAACGCGCCGTGCCATGTCTTGTCTCCTGTTCAGCGAGAAATCCTTGGGTTTGGCAGATTATCCGAGCGGGGGGGGCTTGGAAAGGCGCGCCCCGGCGGTCTTGACAGGGCTTCTGCCTCCCTCCTAGATTGCGGTATCATTGTGATCCCAAGAACTGGCGGGAAAATGGGCTGCGTTTTACCGGGTTTTTCCGAGGGGAAAGGATGAATTTTTCCGAAATTGTCGAGTCCCTCTCCGCCGATCTGGCGCGCGTCGAGGAGGCGATCGGGGAGAATTTCCATTCCGACGTGGTGCTGATCCCCGATGTGAGCGGCCACCTCAGCCGCGCGGGGGGCAAGCGCGTCCGGCCGATGCTCCTTCTCCTGAGCGCCAAGGCCTGCGGCTACGAAGGCCCCCGGGCCATCTCCCACAGCTGCGTGGTCGAGTACATCCACACCGCCACCCTTCTTCACGATGATGTGGTGGACGGCGCCGACCTGCGGCGCGGGAACCCCTCGGCCAACGCCAAGTGGGGGAACGAGGCCAGCGTCCTGGTCGGTGATTTCCTCTTTGCCAAGAGTTTTTCCATGATGGCGAACGATGAGGACGGCCGCATCATGAAGACCATGGCGGACGCCTGCACCCTGCTCTCCGAGGGCGAGGTGCTCCAGCTGGTGCACATGTACAACCTCCGTCTGACCGAGGAGGAGTATCTCGATGTCATCTACCGGAAGACGGCGGCCTTGATCGCGGCAAGCTGCAAGGTGGGCGCCCTCCTGGGGGACAGCCCGCCCCAGTTCGTGGACGCGATGTGCCAGTTCGGCGTCAAGGTGGGCTACGCCTTCCAGCTGGTGGACGACGCGCTGGACTATCTGGGGGATGAGGGCCGGACCGGGAAGGTCATCGGGAAAGACCTCCGCGAGGGAAACATCACTCTTCCGCTGCTTCGCGCCCATGCGCTGGCAAAGCCGGCCGAGCGCGAGCGCCTGACCGATATCGTCGTGAACGGAGAAGAAGTCGGAGAGGCCGAACTCGAGGAAGTGCTGGGCCTGATTGGGAAGTACGAAACGGTTGCCTACACCCTCGACCGCGCCCGGAGCTATATCGAAGCGGCCAAGGCGTGCCTTTCCGTGCTGCCGGATTCCGTGCACCTCGACGCCATGCGCGCGCTGGCCGACTACATCGTCGAAAGAGACTATTGAGCCGGCGGCATCCACCGGCTGCGATATCCTGCGTTCTTCCCCGGCATCATTGAAAAGGAAACTTGCGATTGCGCCGCTCTCTCGTACTTGCCTCGGCCTCTCCCCGGAGAAAGCAGCTTCTCGAAGAAGCCGGGCTTCAATTTGAGGTGCTGGCGGCCCCGGTGGAGGAAGAATTGCGGCGGGATGGCTTCTCCCCCGCCGAATTCGCGGAGGAGCGCGCCCTCGCCAAGGCGGTCTGGGCTTTCGAACGGCGGCCGGAGGCGGCCGTCCTCGGGGCGGACACCATTGTCGTGCTCGGGGAGGAGATACTGGGCAAGCCGCAGGACAGGGAGGACGCCCGCCGCATGCTCTCCCTCCTCTCGGAGCGGACCCATAGCGTCATCACGGGCTTCGCGGTGCTGGCACCCGGAATCTCCCGCCGGGGGCACGTCGAAACCCAGGTCCGGTTCCGCCGCCTGAGCGGGGCGGATATCGATCGCTACGCCGAGAGCAGCGAGCCGATGGGAAAGGCGGGCGCCTATGCCATTCAGGGCGGTGGCGGCAGCCTGGTGGATCGCATCGAGGGCAGTTATACGAATGTGGTGGGGCTTCCCGTGCCGGAGGTTTTGGCGGCGCTTTCCGATTGCGGCGCCCGGGAAGATCGCCACTCCGCCGCCGTGGAAAGAGAGGAATAAAAGATGCGCCTTGCTGATCGGATGGGCCGGCTGAAAACCGAATCCTCTTTCGTCGTGCTGGCCAAGGCGAACGCGCTCGAGCGCCAGGGACGGGACATCATCCACCTCGAGATCGGGGACACGGATTTCGACACACCCTCCGTCATCGTGGAAGAGGCCTACGCGCAGATGAAGAGAGGGATGACGCACTACTGCCCCTCGGCGGGCGTGCTCGAGCTTCGCGAGGCCTGCGCCGAGTTCTTCCGGCGCGACGGGCGGGGAGAGTACGCCCCCGATGAGATTGTGATCGGCACGGGGGGCAAGCCGTTCCTCTATTACACCATCATGGCGTTCGCGAATCCGGGCGATGAGGTGATCTACCCCGACCCCGGCTTCCCGGTCTATGAGTCGGTGGCGCTCTACGCCGGGGCGAAGGCTGTCCCGCTCCCCATCCTCGAGGAGAACGACTTCCGCTTCACGCCGGACGATCTGCGCGAGCGGGTCACGGACCGCACCCGGCTCCTCATCCTCAACTATCCGCACAACCCGACCGGGGGAACGCTCACGCGGACGGAGCTCGAAGCCATCGCCGAGATCGCCATCGAGAACGACATCGTCGTCCTCTCCGATGAGGTATACGCCCACATGCTCTTCGAGGGGGAGCACATCTCCATCGGCACCCTGCCGGGGATGCGCGAGCGGACGATCATGCTCGAGACCTTCTCGAAGACCTATGCGATGACGGGCTGGCGGCTGGGGTTCGTCGCCGCCCCGAAGCCGCTCGCAGAACCCCTCATCCAGCTCATCACGAACTCGGTGAGCTGCGTCCCGCCGTTCATCCAGATGGCGGGGGCCAAGGGGATCCTGGCCGATCAGGCGGAGAGCGAGGCCATGATGGCGGACTTCAAGCGAAGGCGCGATCTGTTCGTCTCCGGCCTCAACGAGATCGAGGGCATTTCCTGCAAATCGCCCGAGGGGGCCTTTTACGCCTTCCCGAACGTGAGCAGGGTCCCCATGGGCTCGCGCGAGCTGGCCGATTACCTGCTCGATGAGGTGGGGGTGGCGGCCCTGCCGGGCTCGGCCTTCGGCCGCTATGCCGAAGGGCACATGCGGATGTGCTTCGCCAACAGCACGGAAAATCTCGAGCGCGCCCTCGACCGCATCGGCGAGGCCCTCCGGAAGATCTCCTGAGCCGATGCCGAGAAAAGCCCCCAGCAAGCCGCGCCTCCGCGTTTTCCTCTCCCGGAGGTTTCCGGCGGTGGATTTCGCGGCGCTCGCCCCCCTGTGCGATCTGCGCGTCCACGCGAGCGAAGGGCCGCCCTCAAGGCAGGACTATCGGCGCGCGCTGAAAGATACCCACATTCTCATTTCGATGGTGGAGGATGCCGTGGACGCCGCGCTCATGGACGCAGCGCCCGGCCTCCGGCTCATCGCCAACTTCGGGGTGGGCTTCAACAACATTGACGTTGCCGCCGCGACCGGGCGCGGGATTCTCGCCGCCAACACCCCGGAGGTGGTGGCGGGCCCGACGGCGGAGCTCGCCATGGCGCTCCTGCTCGCGGTTTCGCGGCGGGTGACCGAGGCGGACGCCTACGTGCGCTCGGGCAAGTGGAAGTCCTGGACGCCGTCCCTGCTCGAGAGCCGGGGGCTCGAGGGCAAGGTGCTCGGCATCGTCGGCCTGGGCGGCATCGGCGCGGCCCTGGCACAGCGGGCGCAGGGCTTCGGCCTCAAGGTGCGCTACTGGAGCCGAAGGCGCCGGGCGCCCCAAGAGGAAGCCGCGAAGAACGTGGCCTACCGCCCGCTGAGCCGCCTCCTCGCCGAGGCGGACTATCTCAGCATCAACGTCGCGCTGAACGCGGAGACGCATCACCTGATCGATGCGGCGGCGCTCGCGCGGATGAAGCCCGGTGCTTTTCTCATCAACACGGCGCGCGGGGAGATCGTGGACGAAAAGGCGCTGGCGGCCGCACTGAAGTCGGGCCATCTCGGCGGGGCGGGACTCGATGTCTTCGAGAGGGAGCCCGCGGTCCATCCCGCCCTGCGCAAAATGCCGAACGTCGTCCTGCACCCCCACCTGGGGACCTCATCGCGCGAGGGACGTCTCGCCCTCTCGGGCCGAGTGGTCGAGAACGTCCGCGCCTATCTGGCCGGAAAGAAGCCGCCCTTTCTCCTCAACCCCGAAGCCTGGCCGAAGCGGAGGCGATGATGGCGGCGGAGCTGCGGCTGGGCGTGGACACGGGGGGAACCTTCACCGATCTGATCGCGATTGCGGGCGGCCGGGTGCGCGTCCACAAGGTGCTCTCGACGCCGGAGAATCCGGCCCGCGCCATCCTCCGGGGAATCGCCGATCTTTTGGGGAGCGGCGCCCCGGTTTTCGATCTCGTCCACGGCTCGACGGTGGCGACGAACGCCCTGCTCACGCGGAGCGGGGAGAAGACCGCCCTCGTGACGACGGCGGGCTTCGAGGATGTCATCGAGATCGGCCGCCAGACCCGGAAGGAACTCTACGATCTGGCCTATCGAAGACCCCTCCCGCTCGTTCCGCGGCGGCTGCGCTTCGGGGCGGTCGAGCGGTGTGATGAGCGGGGCGCGGTGATCGAGCCGCTGCAAAAAGCCGAGGTGCGCCGCCTCGCGGGCCGGCTCCGCAAGGCGGGTGTAAAGTCGGTGGCCATCTGTTTCCTGCACGCCTATGCGAACCCGGTCCACGAGGATCTGGTGGCCGAGGCGCTCCGAAAGAGCGGGGTTTTTGTCTCGGTTTCGAGCCGGGTTTTGCCCGAATACCGCGAGTTTGAGCGGACGAGCACGACCTGCGTCAACGCCTACGTCTCCCCTCTCATGACCCGCTATCTCGGGGAGCTGGAGCGGAAATCGGGCGCCCGGCGCCTGCGGGTGATGCAGAGCAACGGCGGGGTGATCTCGGCGGGCACGGCGGCGGCGGAAGCGGTGCGCACGATTCTCTCGGGGCCCGCGGGCGGGGTGGTCGGCGCCTTCGAGGTGGCGCGGCGGGCGGGCTTCGAGAACCTGATCACCTTCGACATGGGCGGGACGAGCACGGACGTCTCCCTCCTGAAGGGACGGATCGGCTTCACCGCCGAAACCGAAGTGGCGGGCTGCCCGATTCGCGTTCCAGTGATCGACATTCACACGGTGGGGGCGGG
>JAQBZT010000012.1 GCA_027622355.1 bacterium
GTTTTCAATCGTGGGCTCGCTTGGCCAGTAGACGGGCGGCCAGGCGAACCAATCTTCCGCGGGCTTGATGGAGGTCCCGATGATCCAGAACATCGGGAATCCGGTGATGAAAAGCCACAGGCACAAAAGGGTGAATCGGGGTATTTGGCGGAATCTCCTTTTCGCTGTCCGGCCCATGTCGGCTTTCCCGGCACAATGAAAGCTGTGGATGTGGGATGTAGAATCAGAAAGGTTGTATATCATGGGTCTGCTTTGTTCAATCGAAATGAAAGGCGGCGCCGGGGGAAGCGGGAAAATGAGGGCGATGGTTGTTCCGGAATTCAGTCTCGATGTCCCGATGCGGATGGAGGAGCGCGATGCGCCCGCGGCCGGGCCGGGGGAGCTGCTTGTCCGCGTCCGGGCGGCCGGCGTGAACCCCTCGGACATCGCGACCCGGGCGGGCAGGCACATCTACTCGAAAACGGTGACGCCCCCCTACGTTCCGGGCTGGGAGATGGCCGGGGAGGTGCTGGCGCTCGGCGAGGGAGTGGAAGGGTTCGAGGTCGGCCAGCGCGTGCTGGGCCGCACGCGGAGCGGGGCCTATGCCGAAGTTGTCCGCGCCGAGGCCCGCGTCGCGATGGCGCTCCCCGATTCGTTCCGCTATGCGCAGGGAGCCGGCATTGCGGTTCCCATGTACACCTCCTGGAATGCGCTGGTGCGCAAGGCGAAGGCGGGCCCGGGCGAGACCGTGCTGGTGCAGGGCGGTGCCGGCGGCGTGGGGATGACGGCGATCCAGCTCGCCAAGCGGCTGGGCTGCCGGGTGTTTGCGACGGTGAGCTCTCAGGCGAAGGGGGATTTTTGCCTCGAAATGGGCGCCGATGCGGTGATCAACTACCGCGAGGCGGACTTCGCGGCCCGGTGTCTCGAACTGACGGGCGGCCGGGGGGTGGATGTGATCGTCGAGATGGTGGCCTGCGATAATTTCGACAAGGACCTGGAGGCGATCCGCGTGGGGGGCCGCATCGTGGTTGTGGGGACGGGGACCGGGAAGGGGCCGATGACCCGCTTCCGGGTTCCGGCCACGATGACGAAGGACGCCCACATTTACGGGATCACGGGCCAGAACCTGACGGCCTATTTCCCTGAGCTGACCCGGCGGCTTTCCGCCCTCTTGAAAGAGGGGGGATTTCGGATTCACGTTGATCGGGAGTTTCCGCTCGAAGCCGCCAACGAAGCGCACGAGTTGGTGCTGAGCGGGAATTTTACCGGGAAGGTGGTCCTGATCCCCTGAGCGGCTCGCCGTGCCATCCGAGCGCGCCATCCAGGCCGCTCCCCCATCCCAACCTTCCCCCAAAGGGGGAAGGAGCAAAGCACCCCCTCCCTTCATTTGGGGTCCCCGCCGAACGAAGTTCGAGCGGGGTGGGCATTCGGGGTTCCCGCCGAAGGAAGTCCGAGCGGGGCGGGCATTCGGGGTCCCCGCCGAAGGAAGTTCGAGCGGGGGTGAGGGACGGGGGGAGGAAAACCCCATCGTCCCAATCCTCGAACCTCCCCGTATTTTCTGCACCGGCCTTTCCCTGCGCGTGTGCGAGAGTGGTCTCGCCCCACTCCAAAAAGGGGGCAGTGGATCCGTTTGCACAATGGACCCGCGGTGTCATTCCGAGGGAGCGCAGCGAGTGAGGAATCTGCTTTGGCCAGAGGAATCTGCTGTGGAAAAACAGATTCCTCGCGCCTCCAGCGCTCGGAATGACAAGAGATACCAGCAGACGGCCCCGCTGCGCAAAATTCGAGCGCGGGGGCGATTGCGCGATGCGGCGCGGAATTTAAGAACAGGGGCGATTGCGGGACACTGAGGGATAATGAGGGATTTTTGAGAGAGCCGGCGTGTTTGCGGGATACTGCGGGGTTTTTCGCGCCGCACCCTTGCCGGGGCTTCGCCCGGATGAGGAGCCTGTCTGGAATTCGCCGCTAGCTATCCCGCAGGCGAACGGCCATCTCGAGCAGCGCCTCATCCTCCCCCGCGCCGGCGATGAGGGAGAGCCCCACCGGGCAGCCCTCCACCTTTCCCAGCGGCAGACTGATTTGCGGAACGCCGCTCACGCTCGCGATTGAGGTGAGCTGGATGAGCCGATGGCGGAACGCCTCGAGCTCGGGCCCTTCCATGTTTTTCACGGGCGCGATGCCGGGGGCGGTTGGAATCGCCATCAAGGTTCCGGGGGTGAGGAGCGCCCGCATCCGGCGGGTCGCCGCCTCCCGGATGGTGCGGGCTGCTTCGGCCTTTCCGGCCGGCATCGCGGCCGCCCACTCGAAGCGCGCCTCGATGTGGGGGCCGAACGCGGGGCGCTCTTTTTCGACCCAAGGGCCGTGGGCCTGCCACACCTCCCACCCGAGAAGGTGCCGGGCCGGGGGGAGCCATTCTTCCAGTCCGTCTTCGGTGAGTCGGATGTTTTCTGCGGCGCCGAGCGCGGCCCCGATTTTTTTCACGAAGGGGGAGAGCGCCTCTTTGACCTCCGGGTTCGCCAGATCCCAGGCGTCCTCGGGGATAAGCAGGCGCGACGGGGCTTGCGCCTTCTTTTCCCCGAAAAGGACCCGGCCGACTTTCAGGAGAATTTTCGGGTCGCGGGCGAACCAGCCGATCGTGTCGAACGAGGGGGCGAGGGGGACGAGGCCCTCGGCGGGGATGCGGCCGTGGGTGGGCCGGATGCCGTAGATGCCGCAGTAGCTGGCCGGCACGCGGACCGAGCCCAGAGTGTCGGAGCCGAGCGCGAAATCGGCGAGCCCTCCCGCGACCGCCGCCGCCGATCCGCTCGAGGAGCCGCCCGGGATGCGCCCCGGCGCGTTGACGTTGACGGGGGTTCCGTAGTGCGCATTTTCGCCGTTCAGGGAAAAGGCGATCTCGTCCATGTGGCATTTCGCGGTGAGCGCCGCGCCGGCCCGGATGAGTCCCTCCACGGCCGGGGCGGTCTGGGTCTCCGGCGGGTGGGTGCGCAGCCAGTCGGGATTGCCGCAGCCTGTCGCGTGGCCTGCGATGTGAAAGTTGTCCTTCGCCGCGAAAGTGAGGGAGGCCAGCGGGCCTTCCTTCGCACCCTCGATTCGCCCGCTGTAATGGGCGACAAGCGCGTTCAGATTATCGCGCATTCCGTTTCCTTCATTTTCAAAAGAGCCGGGGATTTCCTATTCGGCCGCTCTCCGGTGTATCTGGTTCATTTTCACGGCCCGGCCGCAGGAGAAAACGCGGCAGCCCACCGGATATTCGTAGGGGCCGTGAAGATTCCCCGCTCCGCCGCCGTAGACGTAATCGCCCGGCGTGAGGATTTTCCCGTCCACGTGCATCTCCCCCTCGAGGACGAGGATGCAGTGGTAGTGATCGTGCTCGTGCCGCGGCTCGACGTAGCCGGGCGGAAATTTGACGAACTTCTCCGTCCGCTCGGACACCTCGTCGTATCCCTCGCGGATAACCTTGATCTGGACGCCTGGAGGAAGGCCCAGGATTTTTTCTCCGTCTTCCCATTCGATCTTTTCGGTGTTTACCGCAAAGAAGTTGCCTGCGTATTCCATCTTCCTCACTCCTGTCGGATGAATTCGGCCTAGTAGCCCTTCGTGAGATCCGTGTCCCGGCCGGATTGGGGATTCCGGTGTATCTGGTTCATCTTCTTCGCCCGGCTGCAGGAGAAGACCGTGCAGCCGACCGGGTAGTGGAAGGGGCCGTGCTGTTCGCCGGGGCCGCCGAATACGAAGTCCCCGCGCTTGAGGATTTTCCCGTGGACGTGCATCTCGCCCTCGAGAATGAGGGTGCTGTGAAGATGATCGTGGATGTGCAGCGGCTCGAGGTAGCCGGGGGGAAAGCGCAGGAATTTGTCCACGCGCTCGGAAACGCCGTCGTAGCCCTCGGCCACAATCTTGACCTGAATACCGGGCGGCAGGCCGATAATCCGGGTTCCATCCTCCCATTCGATATCGTCTGTTTTGAGGGCGAGGAACTTTTCGGCGGGGTTCATTTCAGTCTCCTTTTGAGGTTCAAGTCCCCCGGAAAGCGACAAACCGGGAGAATATGTTGATGGGTGTTTAGAGAGTTAATATAGCGGATTATTCCACGAATGGCCTGAGGAGGAAGCAGGAGAATTCATGGGGCGGGACCATTTGGGCGGGCGGGGTTCACGCATCCACCGTTTTTGGGCAGGGGCCGGAAGCTGTATTTTCAGATTTTTTCATCTTTTTTTGTTGCCCCCCCTGGAAGCCGCTCTCAACGTGCGATTCAGGGAAATTAATCAATCGACAGAATTATCTCGAAAATCGGCTTGTTGACACGGGTTGGGCTTTTTTCCATAATTTTCACATTAGCATTTATCCACGTTTGAGAAGTTCTTCTTTGGGGGATTGGTGCCACCCAAAATCCGTGTGGACGATACCCATTCGGCTTGAGAGAGGAGCACAACATGAGCACAGGGAAGTTGAGCAGACGGAAGTTCATCAAGGGCGCAGTGGCGACAGCAATTGCCGCGCCGGCAGTTCTGCGGGGGGCGAAGCCCGCAAGTGCCCTGAGCAAAGAAGAGGAAGGCATCGTCAACGCGGCAAAGAAAGCGGGCGGCGCGGGTCTCAACCTCATGGTGTGGTCCCTGTACTACCGCAACATGCCGAAGACGATGGAGGAGTTCCGGAAGCTGACCGGGATCGGCACCAGCAAGATTCAGGACATCAGCGTCTTCCAGATTCCCCAGCGCTCCCTGACCGAGGCCGTCCAGCGCTCCGGCACGTTCGATATGTTCCACATCGACACGAACATGATTCCCTCGCTGGTTTCGGCGGGCCTCGCCGAGCCGCTCGACAAGTATCTGGACGAAGCCGGCTTCCGGCCCCAGATGGTGGGCAAGTTTCCCCTCTACACGAAGTACAAGGGGCAGACCTATGGCCTGATGACGGACGGCAACGTCCACGTCCAGGTGGCCCGCAAAGACCTCATGGAGAATCCCGACGAGCAGAAGCGCTTCGCCGACAAGCACGGCAAGCCGCTCAAGATGCCGGTGACCTGGGAGGACAACCAGCAGATCGCCGAGTTCTTCCACCGCCCCGACCAGAAGCTCTACGGTTCGGGCAGCCTGCGCAACCGGACGAACGGCCTCACCTGGTGGCACATGTACTTCTACAGCGCTGGTGGCTCCATGTTCGATGGCGACATGAACCCGACGATCAACAATAGCGCTGGCGAGTACGCGATGAAGGTCTACCTTGACCTGAAAAAGGCCTCCCCGCCGGAAGCGCCGGGCTGGGGCACGCCGCAGATGATTCCGCAGCACTACAACGGGCACATCGCCACCTCCCAGTACTGGGACGGCATGCTCGCGGGCCTCGAGGGGCCGGCCAACCGGGCCAAGAAGCCCTGGCTCTACAGCGTGGTTCCGGGTTCCACCCACTCTGGCAAGCTCATGAACCGTTCGGTCTCGACAACGACGAGCTGGGTGGTCAACCGCCACGCCAAGAACAAGGCGCAGGCGGCCTACCTCGCCATGTGGTGGAGCACCCTCGCCAGCAGCACCGACATCGTCGGGCACCCGACCATGACGTTCCACGATCCGTGGCATCCGGGACACTTCGATCCCAGCATTCCCGAGGGCAAGATGGTGGCGAAGGTCTACTCCCCGCTGGGGATGGAGGCCATCAAGGAGAATCTGCTGATCACCACCCCGCAGATTTACCTGACCGGCGCCCGCGAGTTCTGGGAAGCGCTCGGCAAGGGTCTCTCGGAGGCCTACGTCGGCCAGATCACTGCCAAGCAGGCGCTCGTGAACACCGAGCGGGCCTGGACGCGGCTGATCGGCCAGATTGGCAAGAAGCGCCTGAAAGAGGAGATGGCCACCTACCTGGCGATGTTCCCCGACCGGAACACGCCGAAGGGCTAGGCGGTTTACCGCAGCACCGCGTTTCGCGCCGGGGCGGGTCCGAAAAGGGCCCGCCCCGGTTTTTTTTGTCCGAGGCCCGCAAAAGCCGCGAATATTTCCGTGAGCCGTTGGGGAAATTCCTTCAGGTTGAGTAGAATGGTCGAAACTCAGCCGAAAAGTGACCCATGACTCTACCAAGGGGAGTGCATGCGCCATGCCCAAAATGACCGAGCCCCTCGAAGTCCGCGGCCTGCGGTTAGAGAACCGGATCGTTATGTCCGCCATGACGACCTCCCGCGCGGAAGAGAACGGCGCACCCTCTAAATGGATCCACGCTCACTACAACGCCCGGGCAAGGGGAGGGGCGGCGGTCTGTTTCACGGAGGCGACCTACGTCAATCAGGAGGGAAAGGGTTTTCCCAATCAGCTGGGCTCATACGATGACGCCCTGATCCCCGGCTTGAAGGCCCTGATCGGGGATGTCGAATCGAATGGCGCTCCGCTCGGCATCCAGATCTTCCATGCGGGCCGCACCGCCCTGAGCTCGATCACCGGGATGCCCATCGCCGGTCCCTCGCCCATCAAACATCCGACCGAGGATGATGTTCCCCGTGAGCTCTCCGAGCGGGAAGTGAAGGACACGGTCCGGGCCTACGCCGAGGCGGCGCGGCGCGTCCGCGAGGCCGGAGGCCGGATCATGGAAATTCACGGAGCCACCTGGTACCTGTTGCAGCAGTTCTTCTCGCCCGCTTCGAACACGCGGACGGATTCCTACGGCGGCTCCCTCGAGAGGCGGATGCGGTTTCCGCTTGAGGTGATGGAGGCTGTGCGGCGCGCCGTGGGCGATGAGGTGGTGGTCAGCTACCGCCTGGGGCTTCTCGAGCCCTGGGAGGGGGGCTTCACCATCGAGGACACCCTCCAGCTCGCGCCCGCCCTCGTTGAGGCGGGGGCGGACATCTTTCATGCCTCGCGGAACGCGCGGGTCGGCGTGCCCGTCGTGCCGGATCTGTACAATCCGGCCTTTTTGCAACTCAAGAAACGAGTGGATGCGCCTCTCATCGCCAACGGGGCCGCCTTCGAGCCGGGCCGCGTGCAGGATTATCTGGACGGCGGTGCCGATCTGGTGGCCGTGGGAAGGGCGATGCTGACCGATCCCGATTACACGAAGAAGGCAATCAGCGGGAAGAAAAAAGAAATCCTGCGGTGCATCGAGTGCAAGCCCTGCATCTATATGCGCGACAGCCGATGCCCGGACGATGCGTATCCCGGCGGCGTCCCCGCCTCGATGGCGGAGATCCTCGATGTGGCCGCGACGATGCAGGGCGGCGGCTACGCACCCACGGCCAAGAAACGAAAAAGCATCGACGAGCTGGTCGAGGAGCAGCCGGAAGGCTCCTCGATCTCCTGAAAGGGAAAAGAGTATGAAAGCAGCCTGGTATGAAAAGTACGGCCCGGCGAAGGAAGTGATAAAGGTGGGAGAGCTGGACGCGCCCGAGGCCGGGCCGGGCGAGGTCCGCGTCCGGATGTACGCCTCCGGGGTCAACCCTTCCGACGTCAAGGCCCGTGTCGGGAGCCGAGGGCCTTTCAAGGACAAGCTTATCGTCCCCCACAGCGACGGCGCCGGCGTGATCGACCAAGTAGGTTCCGGCGTTGACCCTTCCCGCGAGGGGGAGCGGGTGTGGGTTTACAACGGCCAGTGGGAGCGACCCATGGGGACAAACGCCGAGTACATTGTCCTTCCTGAGCGGCAGGCCGTTCCCCTGCCCGATTCGGTCAGTTTCGCGGAAGGCGCCTGCCTGGCGATACCGGCGATGACGGCCCACCGCTGCCTCTTTTCGGACGGCGGGATCCAGGGCCAGACGGTTCTGGTCACGGGCGGCGCAGGAGCAGTCGGCAACTACGCCGTGCAGCTCGCCAAATGGGCCGGCGCCCATGTCATCGCCACGATCAGCTCGGGCGAGAAGGCGGCGAGGGCCCGCGAGGCCGGCGCCAGCCATACCATCAACTATCGTTCGGAAGATGTGGCGGCCCGAATCGATATGATCACGAACGGGGAGGGCGTGGACCGCATCGTGGACGTGGACTTCGGCACCAACCTGCGGTTCAGCATCGATTCCCTGAAGCACAACGGCATGATCACGACATACGCTTCGATGGGGAACCGGGAGCCCGCCTTCCCGCACTATCCCGCCATGCAACGGAACACGAACATTCGTTGGGTGTTTGTCTACGCCATGCCGGATGAGGCCATCCGGCGTGCGTGCGAGGATATCGTCGCCGCCATCGAGCAGGAGGCGCTGACGCACCCTGTCGCGGTGACTTATCCTCTGGAGGAGACGGCGGCTTCGCACGAGATGGTCGAGAGCGGCGCATATATGGGCAATGTGGTGGTCATGATTGACTAGGCGTCCCAAGGCCCGGCGTGCGGACCGGGTTTCCGGCATATCATGTGAGGAAATGCGATGAGTCCATCTACGGCACCGGCAGCGCTATCGAAGGAAAATATCGAATTTGTGGGGTATCACGATCTCCAGGATCGCCCGGCCTTCAAGATTGCGATGCAGGAGGTGGACGACCGCTTTTATCTTTACCTTTCCCATTTCTGGGTGAGCGGATGGACGGTACTCGATGTCACCGATCCGAAAAACCCCGAGCACAAATGCTATATCGAGGGGCCGGACAACACCTGGACGCTCCAGGTGCAGGTGGCCGATGGCCTGCTGATCACCTCGATGGAGAAAATTCCCGCGGGATGGGGCCCACGGCCGAACGATCCGCCCGAGAAAGAGGGCGTCTATATCTGGGACGTGGAGAAGGACCCCGGCGCCCCCGAGCTGATCTCCCACTGGGAGACCGGTGCGGAGGGGACCCATCGGAACTTCTACAACGGCGGCCGCTACGCCCACCTTTCGGCGGGCGCGCCGGGCTATACCGGGCGCATTTACCGGATTCTCGATATCGGCGATCCGGCCCATCCCAAGGAAGTGGGGCGCTGGGCGCTGCCCGAGCAGGAGGAAGGGAGAGCCTCGGACATGAGCGGGGCAAGCCCGATGGTGTTCCAGCACGGTCCGGCCCACGCCGAGGCCGGAAGGGCGTATCTGCCCTATGCCGGCGGGGGCATGATCGTTGTGGACATCAGCGATATCACCTCCCCGAAAATGGTGAGCCGCCTGAACGTTCATCCGCCGCTGGGGAGCTATCTCGCCGTGCACACGGTCTATCCCTACCGCCACCGTGGAATCGCGATCGCCAACAGCGAGGCCCTGAAGGAAAACTGCGAGGAGCCGCTGAACTTCACGGCGGTTGTGGACATCCGCGATGAAGAGAACCTGCGGGTGATGAGTCTTTTCCCCGTTCCCGATCCCCCCGCGGGTTATAGTCACAAGAATTTCTGCGAGCGCGGCGGCCGCTTTGGCCCCCACAACCAGCACCATTCCCAAGGGCTTGCCTGTCTCGATCAGCGCGAGGACCGGATCTACTTGACCTATTTCAACGCCGGGTTGCGAATATACAATCTGGAAGACCCGGTCCACCCGCGGGAGATCGCCCACTACATTCCCACCGATCCGGTGAAGCGGCTGGGGATGCTACCGAAGACGCTCGTCACCCAGAGCGAGGATGTGCTGGTCGATCGGCGCGGCTACATATATGTCACCGACAAGAACCACGGGCTGCACATTCTTCGCTGCACCATCTAGAGAGAAACGGAAAAAGCCCGCGGGCCTCAACGGCGCGCGGGCTTTTTTTTGTGTTCGGATAAGTTCCAGAATTTCAGCCCTTTGCGGCTGTCCTGCCACGGCGTGAGGTTTTTCCTAGGCGCCTCTCACGCGATTTCCGTCGGCATCGAAGAGATAGATGCCATCGGGGTCGAAGGTGATGCCCAGCTTTTGTCCTGCCTTGAACTCGCGGGAGCCCTCGACGACGGCGATGGTGGGCCGCTCGGAGCCGTGCTCGAAGTAAAGCAGGGTGTCTTTCCCCAGGGGTTCGACCAAGCGGACATCGCAGGTGAAGGAGCCGTTTGTCTCTCCCATGAGAACACCTTCCGGCCGGGCGCCAAAAGTGTATGAGCCGGCGGCCACGCCTGCGTACTTGCCGGGCAACTCAACCGAAAGGCCGGGGCCCTCAAAGACAGTCCCTCCGCCGACTTTCTTGATTTTGCCCGGGATCAGGTTCATCGAGGGGCTGCCGAAGAAATCAGCGACGAAGTAGCTCACCGGGTTGCTGTAGATTTCCAGCGGGGTGCCGCGCTGTTCGATGAGGCCGCCGCGCATCACGATGATGCGGTCGGCAAGGGTCATGGCCTCTTCCTGGTCGTGGGTGACGTAGACGAAAGTTTTTTTCAGTTCCTGGTGGAGCCGATCGATTTCGGCGCGCATCTCACGGCGCAGCTTGGCGTCGAGGCTCGAGAGCGGCTCGTCCAGCAGGAACGCGGAGGGGTCGGTGATCAGGGTGCGGGCGAGAGCGGCGCGCTGGGCCTCACCGCCCGAGCATTGCCCAGGGAGCTTCTCGAGGAGATGGGAAATGTGCACCATTTCGGCCACTTCGTGGACGCGTTTTTTGCGTATATCCCTCGGAACTTTTTTCATCCGGGGGCCGAATTCAATGTTCTGGAAGATGGTTTTATGCGGGAAAAGGGCGTGGCTCTGAAACACCATCCCCAGATTGCGCTGGCCGGGCTCCAGGTCGTTGACAACCTTATCGTCGATAACGATCTCGCCGGCGGTCGGCTCTTCAAAGCCTGCCGTCATGCGCAGGGTGGTGGTTTTGCCGCAGCCGGAGGGGCCGACGATGACGACAAACTCGCCTTCTTCGATAACGAGATCGAGATTTTTGACGGCTTCGATGTTGACGCCAAATACCTTGCGAAGACCTTTCAGTTCTATCCGAGCCACGATAGTTTCACCTCTTCACCATGCCAAAGCTGAATCCCCGTACCAGATGCTTCCGGATCATGCAGCCAATGACAACAAGGGGAATGGTAATGCCGACGGCGAGGGCCGCCTGTCTGCCGTATACGCGGCCTTCGGTGGAACCCTCGTATTTTGTCAGCTGAATGGGAAGCGTTACGACCTCTGTCTTGGAAAGGATCAGCGCCAGGAGGTATTCGCTCCACGTGAGAATCAGGATGAACATGAAGGTGGCCACGATACCGGAGCGCACCAGCGGCAAGATGATCTCCCAGATGGTTCGCCACCGGGTGGCCCCGAGGATGGAGGCGGCGTGTTCTATCTCCAAGGGCACCTCGTCAATGAAGCTCTTGGTCATCCACACGGAGTAGGGGAGCGTCGTGATGACATAGATAATTGCAAGGCCGGTGATGGTGTCTGTCAAGCCGATATTGCCGTAATAGATGGAGAGGGGTGCGGCCACAACGATGGGCGGGATCATGCGGAACATCAGGAGGTTGAACATCCGCAGTTCCGAGAGTATCTGGTATCGGGAGACGCCGTAAGCCAGAACGGCGCCGAACAGGACCGAGACCGACGTGGAGGACGTTGCGATAATGAAGCTGTTCCACATCGCAATCCAGGGTTTTTGCATCGACACGACTAACTGGGTGCCGACTTCGGCCTCGCTGCTGGTCCAGACGGCGAGGTAGTTGTCCCAGGTGGGTGTGCTGGACCAGTAAACAGGCGGCCAGGCGAACCATTCATGGTCCGGCTTGACCGAGGTTGCGACGATCCAGAAGATCGGAAAGGCAACGATAAAAAACCACAAGCCCAAGGCCGAGAACCGGAATATCTTGTTCAGTTTCTGTTTTTGCCTCCGGTTCATTTACCTGCCCCCGTTTGCATGTACATCTGGTCGAGGTTTTTCTTTTCTTTCATCAGGACGCGAATCGCGAACAGAACGAGAACGATCATCCCCATCAGGACGAGATAGGACATGGCCGCGCCCTTGGAGATGTGGAAGAACTCCCAGGTCGTCAGGTACAGGTAAATCGGCATGGTCTCTGTCGCAGAGCCCGGACCGCCCTGGAGGAGCGCCCATGTTTTCGGAAATTCGCCGACCGATTCCAGAAAGCGCAGAATCAGCGCCAGAAAGATGACGGGACGAAGGAGGGGGAGCTGCACCTCCCGGAAAATGCGCCAGCGGTTCGCGCCGAGGTTCTGGGCGGCTTCAATCAAGTCGTTGGGCAGGGCGGAGAGCCCGGCCAGCATGATGATGAAGGTAAAGGGTGTCCAGTTCCATATCTCGAGCAAGATGACGGTGATGACGGCCGCGGTGGGGTCCGCGAGCCAGGTGACGTTGATGGTCGTTCCTGTTAAAGCGCTCAATATTCCGTTCACCGGCCCCTTTTGATAGAGCAGCATCTCGAAGGTGTAGGCGATAACGATGGGTACGGTGAGCATGGGGAGGATGAAAAACGCGTAAAAGAACCCGTGGCCCTTGAAGGGGCGGTACATCAAAAGCGCCAGCCCGAATCCGATGACGAAAGATCCCAGCGTGGAGAAGAGAGCGAAAACGAGGGTCTTCGGTATCGAGGCCCAGAACCGGTTGTCGGTGAGAACTTCGGCAAAAGTATCGAACCCGACGAAATCCGCCTGCCACCAGTTGGCCAGATAGACGGTCCAGGAGTGGAAGCTGAAGTAGAGCATGAGGATGAAAACGGGGGCCAGGAAGAGGAGAAGGGCGATAAAGGGGGTCAACAGCGTCCATTTGAATATGGCGATGCCCCGCTTTTGGCTCTGTCTGATTTCCATGGTTGTGGCCATAATCCGTACCTTCGCCTTTCGTAGCGATCGGAAAAGACCTCTACTTCGGGAAACAATCCATATCGGAAAATGTTTCGCCGAACGACTGGAGACTGCCCCAGAAGGCAATTTCCTGTAACAATTATTCGCACCAGCATGATAAAAGGAACCGGATTTGTCAATATCCCGATGTCGCCGTATTGCGGGTTTTCCCGGGTTTTTTCGCCGATTCGGGGCGTCCCGGAGATGTGATGGAGGGGGAAGGATTCATTCTGCCGTGTCATCGCCCATGGGGGTGGTGTTGTCCCGCAGAGCGGCGAAGGCCGGCGGGAAGAGAGGGGAGGCGCTCAGATGCCCAAATTGCAAGTTGGTGATGTTGAGCTTTACTACGAATTGCACGGCAAGGGGGTGCCGGTCGTCCTGATCGGCGGCCTGGCCGGCGATGCGCGTGCGTGGTCGAAGCAAATCGAAGTGCTCTCGAAGAAATACCAGGTGCTGGCATTCGACAACCGGGGAACGGGAAGAAGCTCCGCTCCCGAGGTTCCCTATACGAGCCGGCTGTTTGCGGACGATACCATCGGTCTGATGAACGCGCTCGGCCTGCCCGCCGCCCACGTCATCGGCCGCTCCATGGGCGGCGCCGTCGTCCAGGAGATGGCGATCAACTATCCCGACAGGATGCGCTCGATGAGCATCACGGCCTCTTTCGGAAAGATGGACCGCTACGGCGCGCGCATCCTCGACAACATCAAGGATGTGGTGATCGCCCAGGGCTATGAGGCCGCGGCCAAGCATCAGAGCCTTTTTTTCTTCCCCCCGTCCTATTTCAATGCCAACAAGGAAGAGATGGACGCCATCGAGAGCATCCTGGCCGATCCGAACCGGCCCCTGCACGGCTACGTCAACTCATCGCTTGCCTGCACGAACCACGATGCACTCGATCGGCTGGGGCAGGTGAAGTGCCCGACGCTGGTTATGGCGGGCTCGGAGGACATCCTGTGCGCCGCCGAATGCTCGCGCGAGATTGCGAAGCGCATTCCCGGCGCGGAACTGAAAATCTACGAGGGGGCCAGCCACTTCTTCCTGGTCCAGTGCTACGAAGAGTCCATGAAGGATATCGAGGATTTTCTGGCGAAGCACTAGGAACGAAAATTCAGGCCGATTTTTTGCGAAGCTCTTCGAGGAGCCGCTGCAAGCTCTTTTGCTCCTGCTCGGGTGCGAAGAGCCGCCGCCGCCGATCGGATTTGCGCTTGAGCTCCCTGTAGAAGCGCGAGTCCTCCTCCGCCCGCCTCAGGAGGCGGGCGAGGGCTTTCGTGTCCTTCGGTGGGAAGTATCCCGGATAATCCGCTCCGAGCAGACCGAGCGAGCCGGCGATTTTCGAAGAGAGCGTCGGGACGGAGCAAGCGATGGCCTCGCCGACGGCGTTGGCCCCCCCTTCCATCTCGGAGCTCAGCACGTGGAGGCGGCACCGCGATAAAATCCGCAGCGCCTTCCACCGGGGAACTTCCCCGAGCCACCGGTAGCGCGGGTTCGCGGCGGCCTCCGCTTTCGCCCGGACGGCCATCTCCTCCGTCAGCGCACCGCCCAGATGGATGATTTGCACCCGGGAGGAAGCGGGAAGGTGCTGAGCCGCCTTCGCCGCCCGGAAGGGATCCTTCACGGCGCGAAGGTGTCCTATCACGCACACTTCAAACACACCTTTTTTCGGCGAGAAATCGCCCGGCGGCGGGACGACGGACTGGTGGATAGGGCGGGCTTTTTTTCTCAGGTGGCGCGGCAGCGCTTCCGCCCCCAGTTGATGGAGGACGATGAGCCGATCGGCCAGTTCGATCGATTCCTGCGCCTGCGCACTTACCCGGATATCGTAGAGGTCGGTCCCCGTCATGGCCACGATGAGGGGCCGGCCGGGGTATTCCTTCCGGAAGCCGGTTACCGCGCCGTGGCTCCTTTTGGCGTGGAGGGCGATGAGGAGGTCGCAGTTTTCCCCTTCATATGCCAAACCGATCTTGACCTTGTGGCCCAGCGCGCGGAGAAGGCGCCCCCAGCGGGCGGCCGTCACCCGGTTTCCCTTTCTTGAGCCCACCCCTGCGGGCGATATGAGCGAAATCTTCATCGTTCCCGGGATTCTTCTTGGCTAGAGGGCGCAAGTGCGGAAACCCGCCCAGACATCCCGCCTATCGGGCGTGAAATAGTTTCGGTAATTGTTCCGGACAAGCCGCGAGCGTGAAGCCCAGGCCCCGCCGCGAAGCACCTTCCGGGTGTTGAACCACGGTTCGGAATAGTCCTTGTAGGGGTCGGGCACGAAGCCAGGGAAGGGCCGGAAGACGCTGCTCGTCCACTCCCAGACGTTCCCGAGCATCTGGCGGCAGCCAAAGGCGCTGTCGCCTTCGGCGAAGGCACCCACATCCACGCAACCCATCCCCTGCCAGTCGAGGTTGGCGTGGACCGGCTGGGGGCGATTGTTGCCCCAGGGGTAGACCCGCTTCGTGCCCGAGAGCGATTTTCCGTCCGGAGCGGGCTCTGTGCCCGCAGCGGCTTCCCACTCCGACTCGGTGGGCAGGCGTCTTCCCGCCCATTTGCAGTAGGCCTCCGCCTCGAAATAGTTGACATGGATAACAGGCCGGTGGGGTTCCAGCGGAATCCACTTGTCGAAATGATGGCGCAGCCACGCACCGCCCTCTTTTTTCCACTGGAAGGGGTGCTCCGCCTGCTCATGGGTCCGCCAGGCCCACCCCTCGGCGCTCCAGAGGCTTTCGTTGGCGTAGCCGCCATCGTCGGCGAACGCGGCATACTCCGCCTGGGTGACGGGCGTGCGGGCGATGGAGAAGGGCGCCAGCTCGACGGCGTGTGCCCATTTCTCGTTGTCGAAGACAAAGGGCTCCGCCTCGGTGGAGCCGAGCATGAACACTCCGCCGGGAACCCGCGCATCTCCCGGGCAGGGGCCGGCGTGGCGGGCCGCCTGGGTGCCCACGTTCTCGGTCGGCATGGAGAATTTCGGCGGGGGATAGTCGAGCGTCTGGCGGGTGTAGGTGAACGCCTCGGCGTGCATGTCCTCGTGATAGACCGAGTACATGATGTGGTATTGCTGCGCCTCGCTCAGGTCGCCCTTTTCGATGGTTTCGATCACGCGGTCCCGCACGGTTTTCATGTAGTCAATCGTTTCCTCCCGGGAGGGGAGGGGAAGGCTCCACCGGGTGTCGTGATGAACCGCCATCGAATCGTAGAGCGCGTCGCCGTCCTCGCGGATGGGTTTTTCCCCGTGGGTGTGGCGGAGGAGCCACTTTTCGTGAAACCAGGCGATGTGCCCGATCTCCCACTTCAGGGGGTTCACGATGTCGAGCTGGGGGCCCATCAGCTGATCGTCGGTGAGGTCGGCCACCAGGTCGAACGTTCGCTGTCTTGCGTCGTGGACCCATCGGGCCAGATTGACCTTCTGCATCGCGGCGGGTTCCTCTCAAGAAATGAAAATAGCAGATATTTTTACCCGGCGGCCAGATATTGAACGCTGAACAGCCGGCCGGAGTCCGTCCATACCTGCTTCACTTCATATCCCGATCCTGCGGCCAGTGCCCCGAATTCATCAAGCGTGTATTTGTAGGAATTTTCCGTGTGAATGCGCTCGTCTTTTTCGAGGCGAATTTTCTCCTTGCCGAGCCGGACGGTTTGGGCCTTCCGGCTGACGAGATGCATTTCGATGCGGCCTTCTTCTTCGTTGTAAAAGGACAGATGCTCGAACGCATCGGCCTGAAAGTCGGCGCCGAACTCCCGGTTGATGTTCCGGAGGATGTTCAGGTTGAACTCCCGGGTGACGCCCTTTTCGTCGTCGTAGGCGGCCTCGAGGACCTTGCGGTCTTTCTTGAGGTCCACCCCGATGAGCATGCCGCCTCCCGGGCCGCAAATCTCCCGCATGCTTTCGAGAAACGATCCGGCCGCCTCGGGGGTGAAGTTGCCGATGGTCGAGCCGGGAAAATACACCACCCGCCGCCGGGGCGGCTTCCGGGCGGCGGGAATGAGGAAAGGGTGCGTGAAGTCGGCGAAGATCGGCAGAATTTCCAGCTCGGGACAATCGGCCCTCAGTTGTTCCGCCGCGTTGAGGAGATGCGCCCGGGAGATGTCCACCGGGGCGTAGGCGGCGGGCGCTTCCAACTCGCCGAGCAGGAGGCGGATTTTGATTCCCGCGCCGCTTCCCAGCTCGATGATCATGCTCCCCGGGCCGATGGCGGCGGCCATCTCCGCGGCGTGGCGCTCCATGATTCCGATCTCGGTCCGCGTCGGGTAGTACTCCTCCAGCGCGCAGATCTCCTCGAACAGATGAGAGCCGCGCTCATCGTAAAAGTACTTGCAGGGAAGCGATTTCGGCTCATGCCTGAGCCCCTGAAGGACCTCTTTCAGAAGGGAGCTGTCGGCCGGCCGGGATTCCGTCAGATTGAGGGAAGCGATAATTTTTCCGTCCTTCGCAAAAAAGGAAAAGAAAGGAGCGCGTGTTTTCAGGATCGCCCTGCCGCACCGGAAGGATAGGCATTTGCTGTACCCCTACCTTAAAGAAGCCCGCCGGATCGTGCAATCCGGGCCCCCTAACGCTATTAAAATAACCGATGGCCGGTATTTGGATATGAAATAGCGGGTTATTCCGCCCGGCTCAGGCGAAGGCCGGGCGAGACGGCGCGCCGCTCCAGGAGATCGAACGCCCCCTGCACCACGAGGGCCAGGAGGGCGGCCGGCACCGCGCCCTCGAGGATGAGGGCGGTGTCGTCCAGCCGGATTCCTGTCAGGATGGGCTGGCCGTACCCTCCCGCACCGATGAGGGCGCCGAGCGTTGCGGTGCCCACGTTGATGACGGCGGCGGTCTTGATGCCCGCGAGGATGGAGCGGGCGGCGATCGGAAGCTCGACCAGGCGCAGCCGGGCGGCGGGGGCGAGGCCGATCGCTTCGGCCGATTCCAGCACCTGCGGCGGGATATCGCGGAGTCCGGCATGGGTGTTCCGCACGATGGGAAGGAGGCTGTAGAGGAAAAGGGCCACCATGGCAGGCGGCCCCCCGATGCCCAGAAGCGGAATCATGAAGACGAGCAGGGCGAGCGAGGGGATGGTCTGGATGACGCCGGCCGCGCCCAGAACAATCTGCCCGATGCGGGGCCTTCGGGCCGCCCAGATGCCCAGCGGCAGGGCGGCGAGGATGGCCGCCCCGAGCGAGAGGGTGACGAGGAAGAGGTGTTCTCCGGTCCGGCGGAGGAGCCGCCGCCCGAGGGAGTCGGAGGAAATCTCGGCGGCGATCCCCAGGGCGCGGGCCAGGAACCGGGCGGCGACCTCGGACTCGCCTTTCTTCTCGATCTTCACCCGGGCGTTCATCCGGATCATCGGCGCAGCCGCAATTTTATTTTCGAGCCGGAGGATCTCGCGCACCACTCCCGGCGCGCGCTTTTCCAGATCGGCGCGGTACAAAATAACGGCGTGGTAGACGGGAAAATGACCCAGATCGTCGCCGAGCACCCGCAGCTTGTAGTGGTGGATTTCCGCATCTGTGGTGTAGAGCTCCATCGCCTCGATGGTGCCCGAGGAGAGGGCGCGGTAGGCGAGATCGTGGTCGAGGCCCCGGACGTTCTGCTGCGGCAGCCGGTAGCGCTGACGGAGGCTCGGCCAGCCGTCGTTTCGGTCCATGAATTCGTTCGAGAAGCCGAACCGCAGCGCTTCGTGCTTGCGGAGATCCGAGATGATCCGGATGCCGAGCCGTTCAGCCACCTCCCTTTTCATTCCGATGGCGTAGGTGTTGTTGAAGCCGAGGGGCCGGCTTATACGGAGGCCGAGGGCGGCCAGGCGGGCGCGGAGTGTCTTCTCGCCGCGAATGTTCTCCCCCGCCAGAATTTCCTGCGTGAGGGTGCCTGTGTATTCGGGATAGATGTCGATCTCGCCCGCCCGAAGCGCGTTCCAGAGAATGCGGGTTCCGCCGAGCTCCCGCAGGTGGTGCGCGGTGTGGCCCGCCCGGGCGGCAAGGCGGCGGAGCATCTCCCCGAGAATGACCGACTCGGTGAATTTCTTGGAGCCAACGCGGATCTCGGCGCTCTCGGCGGACGATGGAGCGAGGAGGGTCGCCGCCAGGAGCGCGCACAAAACCGCTGGGAGAAAGCGCCGCCCGCTCATCTGCGCGCATCCTCCCCCGTGTCCGGCTCCAGCGCCGTCCGCTGGGCGTTGATGAAGCGGGTGACGAACGGATCGGCGGGCCGGTGGAGAAGGTCCGCCATCGCGCCCTCCTGGACGATGCGGCCCTCGCGCATGAGCGCGATGCGGTGGCCGAAGAAGGCCGCCTCGCCGATGTCGTGGGTGACCATGACGACGGTTTTCCCCAGCCGCTGGAAGATCTCCCGCAGGTCGTCCTGCAGTTCGGCGCGGATCATGGGGTCGAGGGCGGCGAGGGGCTCATCGAGCAAAAGGACATCCGGATCGAGCATGAGGGCGCGCATCAAGGAGACGCGCTGGCGCTGGCCGCCCGAGAGTTGGACCGGGTAGCGGTCCAGGCCCTCCGCCGGGAATTTTGTGAGCGCCACCAGCTCCGCCAGGCGGGCCTCGATCCGGGCGCCCTCCCATCCGAGGTGGCGGGCCATCAGGGCGGCGTTGGCGCGGGCGGTGAGATGGGGGAAGAGGCCCCCGTCCTGGATGACGTAGCCCATCTTCCGGCGGATGGGGAGCATGTTCTCCGGCCGGAGGGTTTCTCCCCCGAAGCGGACCTCCCCCGCATCGGGCGCGATGAGGCCGATGAGGATGCGCAGGAAGGTACTTTTTCCGCATCCGCTCGGGCCGATGAAGATCGTCGTCTCTCCCGGCGGGAAGGCGAGGGAGAGGGGCCGGAGCGCGGTCAGCTTCCCGTAGGTTTTTGAGATGTCCCTGACTTCCAGCAATCCCGTCTCCGTGTGTCCGGTGTGCGCGTACCGAGAAGTCATTATGGCATATGCGTGCCGGTACGGTTCGGGGGAGATAGAGAGCTTTTTGTTACAGGCTGGATCGCCAGGCGGCCTGATCGCCGGGCAGGTAGCAGTCCTGAATGAGCGTTTCGAAGCCCGGCCGCCATGCGGTTTTTCCGGCGAGCGAGAGAACTTTCTCGCGGATGTAGCCGATGATTGCCATCAAGCGGTCGTGGCGCGCGAGGTCGGCCACGCTGCCGCCTTCTCCCGCGGTGCGCTCGAGGCCGGGCCGGAGGCGCCGCAGGATTTCCTCTCCCGCGGCCAGGGCATCGAGGGTGCCGTCGGTATCGCCTTCCGCATATCGCAGATAGGCCGCCTCCACCTTCCGGACCCATTCCACCCCCGCGCGGTGGAGCGACAGGGGAAAGAGAAGCGGGCCCTGCGAATCGATCATCCCGAGTGCTTCGTCGCAGGCCCGCAGCACGTCATCGCCCGCGGGGCCGCAGGCCTCCTCCCGCCATTCGAGCCACAAGAAGAAGGGATTGCCCCGCAGGGCCAGAAAATCCCGCAGGGTACGCCAGCTGCCGGGGGCGATGAAGGGGGCGGAGGCGGGGATGCGGTTTCCCAGGATTTCGGCCGCCTGCCGGTAGGCGCTTCCGCCCGCTTTTTCGAGCGCGGTCTCCCAGTCCTCCTTTTTGGCGAGGCGGCGGCCCGTGGCGAGGATGAGCGGGAAGATGGAGCCGAAAGCCGAGAACCCGAAGAACTCCCAGGCGCAGGCGAGGACACCGAGGGCGCCGCCTTCATCTGCGGCCTGGGCGTGGGCGTCGATCACCTTCTGAGTGTCCTCCAGAAAGCACCAGCTCGCGTCGTAGGTGCGGAAGGCGGGGCAGGAGACCACATCGAAACCCTTTTCCCGGAAGAGAGAGAGCCCCGTCGGCGGCCCCCCGTAGTGCCAGTCGAAGATGATCGTCTCGCGGGGGAGCTTATCGAGCGCCTCGGGGTACTGAAGCAGCATATCTCCCCAGAGGCCGGGCCGGCGCCCCCGCGCCAGCGTGCGGCGGCACAGCTCGCCGTAATATTCGGCATAAAGGCCGCCCTTTCCGATGGCTTTCACCCGCTCGGCGCACGCAGGGCATGCCCCCAGCTGGGTGGTCTCGTCCCCGCCCAGGTGGACCCACTCGTCATCGAACACCTCCATGGCGTCCGCCACCAGATCCCAGGCGAAGGCGCGGCACTCCTCCCGCGAGGGGCAAATCTGCAGCGTTCCCCGGCCCGGCGCCTCGGCCAGCCATCTTCCGCCCTCCGAGCGGATGAAGCCCTCCATGTGGCCGAGTGTGTTGAGAAAGGGAATGACGCGGATCGGGGATGCTTTCACGAGGCGGCGGACCGTCCCGCCATCGAGGGCGCCCGGCCCGGCGGCCCATAGGGCGGAGGGGTAGGCGAAGCGGTGTTCGAGATAGAGCCCGGCGGCGGTGTAGCCCGCCTCGGCGGACCGCTGAAGCAGATTCTGGAGAAAATCCTCCCCCGGCGCCTGCTCGCGGGCAATGTCGTACATCCATCCGGTGAACTGCACGTCCGCCCTCCATCCGGCGCGGCTTGCCGCCGCATCCGGCCGGGAATAAGATTCTCCCCACAATTTCTTTTCCCACGTTTCAGGAGAAATGCAAATTCCCATGAACGCAGAGCGCGTCTCCCCCCAGGAGCATCTTGTCGAATCCGACTGGCTGGCCGCGCGCCTGGACGATCCCGGCGTCCGGATCATCGAGGTTTCCTTCAAGAACGACGATTCCGCCTACCGGGAGGGTCATCTCCCGGGCGCCCTCTGGTGGTACTGGAAGGCGGCGCTCTGGCATGCGACCGACCGCCAGTTTCCAGAGCCCGAGGAGATGGGCCGCCGCCTCGGGGCGATCGGGGTTACGGAAAAAACCACCATCGTTCTCTGCGGCGATCCGATTCAGTTCGGGACCTATGCGTTTTGGGTGCTCAAGATGTGCGGGCACGAGGATGTGCGCATCCTCAACGGCGGAAAGAAAAAGTGGGCCGCCGAGGGAAGGCCCCTCACGCAGGAGATTCCGAAGTTTTCCTCCGCCGCCTACAAGGCGGGGCGGGAGGATTTTTCGGCCCGCGTGGGGCGCGACGATGTGCGCG
>JAQBZT010000013.1 GCA_027622355.1 bacterium
AGGCGGATGCGCCGCTGCGCCGGCGGTGGAAAGAGCTTCAGGAGAAAGCGCCATGACGCGGAAGCCCTCAGACGCCGATCGCCGCGAGCTGGCCGTCCACTGGACGGAGGGCCCGGTGCTGGTCGAGGCCGGCGCCGGGACGGGCAAGACCCGCCTTCTTGTCGATCGGGTGGTCCACCTCATCCGGGAGGAGAAGGCGCGCATCGAGGAAATCGCCGCGATCACCTTCACGGTGAAGGCGGCGGCCGAGCTGCGCGAGCGCATCCGGGCCGCCCTCCTCCGGGAGCAGGCCGCGGGCGGCCCCGCCCTGCGCGATGCCCTGCGGGACATCGAGCGCGCCCCCATTTCGACCATACACGGATTCGCCCTCTCCCTGCTGCGGGAGCGTCCCCTCGACGCCGGCCTTCCGCCCGAGATTGCCGAAGTGGATCCGGTGGCCAGCGATTCTCTCCGCGATCAGGCGTGGGAAGCATGGCTTCAGGAGAAATTCGCGACAGACGATCCGGCGTTGGCGGATTTTTTCTCCCTGGGCTTCACCATCCGGGGTCATCTGACGACGGTGCGCGATGTCCTGCTGAATGCTCCTGAGCTGCGGTCCGATTTTCCGGAGCCCCGTGGCCTGACGCCGGAGGCGGCCATCGAAGAAGTGCGGAATCTCTACCGAGAGTGTGCGGACTTCGCGCACGCCCATTGCCTGGACCGTACGGACAAGGCCTTTGCCCAGCTCGATGCGTTTGAGAGGTGGGCCGAAGGGCTTTCGGGCCTCACCCTGCCGGGGCTCATGCGGGCGTTGTGGGACATGCCCCCTTTCCGGAGAAATGTGGGATCCGCCAAAAAGTGGGATGCAGGGAAATTGCAGGAAATACGGGAGAAATTCACCCAACTCCGGGCGGCGGCCACCAGCGGGGTCTCGCATGAAATTCTGGCCCGGGTGATTGCCTCGCTCCGGGAGTTTGCCGAGGTCTACGAGGCGCGGATGCGGGAAGCCGGGCTGATGGACTATCAGGACATCCTCTTTCAGGCCGTGAAAATGATCCGGGAGCGCCCCGCCGCCCGGTCGCACTTCCGCTCGCGGTTCCGCCATTTTCTCGTGGATGAATTTCAGGACACCGATCCGCTTCAGGTGGATCTGATCTTCCGCCTCGTGGGCGATATTCCCGAGGGCGGCGAGTGGCCGGCGGCGCGCCTCGATCGCGCGCCGCTTTTCCTTGTGGCCGATCCCAAGCAGTCGATCTACCGCTTCCGCCGGGCGGACATCGCGATCTACCACCGGGTGAAGGTGTGCGTGGAAAAGGCGGAGGGCCGGCAGGTCATTTCGATCGATCAGAATTTCCGGAGCACGCCCGGCGTCATCGACTGGGTGAATGGCGTATTTTCGAAAATGATCAGAGAGGTGGAAGGGGTGCAGCCCGAGTATGTCCCCCTCCAGGCGTTTCGTTCGGAGAAGGGCCCTCGGGTGCGGCTGATTCCTGACCCGCTCTCCGGCGGCGGAGAAGAGAACGGCGCCAATGCCGAGGCGAGAAGAAGGCAGGAGGCGGCCGCCGTTGCTGGTGCGCTTCGCGCGTTGGTCGAAAAAAAGGGAGAGGAGATCGCGCTGCCCGATGGAACCTCGCGCCCTGTCACCTTCGGCGATGTCACGGTGCTCTTCCGGTACCGGACGGGCTATGACATTTTCGAGGAGGTATTCCGCGAGGCGGGGATACCGGTTGCCGTGGACGGCGGAACCGGTTTTTACGAGCAGATGGAGGTGGCCGCCGCGGGGGCGGTGTTGCGGGCGGTGAACCATCCCGGCGACCGGCTGGCCGTGGCGGCGGCGCTTCGCTCGCCCCTCTACGGGTTCTCCGATCCGGAGCTGGCGGGATATCTGCTGGAGAGAGATGGCATCACCCGTCCCGCCCCGGAGGTGGCCGCGGCGGTTTCCCGGATGCGGGAGTGGCACGCCCGGCGCGGGGAGATGAGCGCCCGCGCGATGCTGGAGGAGATTTTCCGCGAGACACACGCGTTCGAGCTCTTTTTGGGCGCCTCCAACGGCGAGCGCCGGGTGGCCAACATGCTGAAGCTCCTCGACATGGCGTTCGTTTACGGGCAGGGGAGCGCCCGGGGGGTGGCCGAGTTCGGCGCCCATCTCGACGAGAACCTCGCCCTGGGCCGCGATGCGCGCGAGCCCGAGGCGGCGCTGGAGGATGCCGGCCGGAGCGAGGTTCGCTTCCTGACGATGCACGCCGCCAAGGGGCTCGAGTTTCCGGTCGTCGTCCTGGCGGATCTGAGCGCGCCTCCTCCCAAGCATTCCATCAATTGGATCGCGGATCGGATTGGCCGCCGGGTGGATGTGGCGGTCGGGCCAAAAAGTCCGAAAGATCGGCGCGTAATGACAACGGAGTTTCTTGAATCAGAATCCCGGGAGAAGGATATCCAGCGCGAGGAGCTCAAGCGCCTTTTGTATGTGGCCGCGACCCGCGCCCGGGATTTTCTCTTTGTTCCGCTTTTCAATTCGGATGGCCGGGGCGAGCTTTGGAGTTTATTCGAGGAAGCGGGCCTGGACCCGGAGGGACTCAAGAGGGGGGAGGGGGGAGCGGCCGAAATCTTCCACGAGCCGTTGCTCATGGCGAAGGCGGAAGAAAGTTTCTTCCGGATCCCGGATGCGGTTTTTTCGGAAGCGAGCCCCTCGGCGACGGCGGCGCTCCGGCTTCGGGATTCTTTTTCGGGCAGGCTCGATGAGATGAAGCGCGGCTTCCGGGACGGCGGGGCGATGCCACCGCTCGCCGCGAGCGGACTCTCGGATTCGGACGCGGGAGATGATCCCGGGGAGCGGCACGCGCTTTCATCTTTCGAGAGAGAAAAGGGGGCCGGCGGCGTGGAGTTCGGCCGCTTGGTGCACGATCTGCTGGCGGGGCTCGAACCTTTTTCTTTGGGGAAGCTGAACGCCTTGTCGGCGGATGCGGAAGCCTGGGCGCTCTCCCATGGCCTGGGTGCACGGGAAGCGGAGGCGGCCGTCGCCATGATCCGGCCGGCCTTTGAGCGGCCGCTGTTCCGGCGGGCGGAAGCGGCGCCCAGAAGATGGCACGAGTTTCCCTTTTTCCTGTCGGTGGCGGGCAGGCTTTTGCGCGGCTTCGCCGATCTTGTCTTCGAGGAAGAAGGAGGGCTCGTTGTCGCCGATTTCAAGACGGACGCCATCGGCGAGAGCGACATTCCGGCCCGGACGGAACATTATTCCCTCCAGGGCGGGGCGTATGCCCTCGGGCTGGAGGAGGCGACCGCCATGAAGGTCCGGGAGGTCGTGTTTTCCTACCTTCGCCCCGGGGCGGAAATTTCGCTGACGGTGGATAAAGCCCTCCGGGAGCGCGTTCTTCTGGCTGTGCACAAGCCCGCGTGAGAGACGATAATCCTCCGCTCTTCTGCTAAAATTCCACCCATCGGTTTCGGCCGGACATCCTCCTTCCTTTGAGGTGACTTTTGCGCTTTCCCCTCCTGGCCATTTCACCGGACAGTGCCGCGAGTTTCCTGTTTGTGTCCGTCATCGCGTTTTCCCTCGCGGGAAGCTTGATCGCGGGCGCCCTCGTGTGGATGGCGGCGGCCGGGCGGAGAGGTCTCGGCAGCATGGAGCCCAGGTGGGAGGAACTCTCCCAAAAGTTGTCCCGCCTCCTCTTCTCCTCCGCAGTGGTTGTGATTGGTTTCGCCGGCGGATTGACCGGGTTTTCCGCAACGCTTGCCCATCCGGGGGCGGCGTCGGACATTCTCCAGATTTTTTTTCCGGCGCTCATTGTCGGCGGGCTCGGTCTGATTCTGTGTGTGGTGTTTCTGGGGGTGCATGCATCGGGCGGGAAGAAATGGCGAAATGCACCCGGGCGCCATTGGATGGCGGGCGTCGCGGCGGCGGTTTTTCTGTGGGTCACGGCGGCGGTTTTCATCTCGCTCCGCTCGTTTCTTTTAACGGGAGGAAGCTGGCGCGAAAACCACGCTCTCTGGGTGGCGGTTCTGAATCCCTTTGCGATCCTTGATTTTCTCCATTGGGGATTTTTGTCCCTCGCTGTCTCGGGGGCCGCGGGATTGTTCTACGCCGCGCGCCAGCAGGATGCGCTGTGGCGGCGCGGCCTGGTGCGCGAGTTGGGCGCATGGATGGCGAGAGCCGCCTTTGCCGCTGCGGTTTTTGGTCTCGTGTGGGCCGCCGTTGTATTTTGGGTCACGGATGCGGGTGTTTCGTTCGGGCTGTGGGTGGCCGTCGGTTTCCTCCTGGAAGCCGGTTTGGCGAAACTGGTCCAGATATTTGCGGTCAGGCGTGTGGATCGATTCGGATTGCGCGCGGCCGCCCTTTTCATCGTGCTGGGAGGGCTGGCGATCGTTGCTTCCGAGGCCAGCCGGCGCACCGTCCCCTCTCCCTTCCTCATCCAGGGACATATGTACCGGAACGGAATTCGCGTGTCAGAAGTTTCTCTTTTGAATGAAGCCGGATATTGGAAGCCGGTTCCCTGGGAGCCGGGACAGGAAGCGCCCGCGGGGGCGCTCCTGGGCGGCTATCTCTTCCGGGGGCAGTGCGCGGTCTGCCATGCCGGCGAGAAATGGGAATCCGCCAAATCCCGATTCCGGTATGCGGATGATGTTTCGGCGTTCTTGTCGGAGTTGGACCGCCGCCATCCCGCCCTGCCGGTGTTGGCGGGGACGGAGGAGGAAAGAGAAGCGCTGGCCGTCTATCTGCAAGAGAAGCTGGGGGCCGCCGGTTTCAGGCCCGCGCCGCCGCCCCCGCCTTCTCCCCCGAAGACTACCGCTCCGCCCGTGAAGAAAGCGCCCTCGCCCCGGGAAAAGACCGCTCCGCCGCCCGAAGGCGCTGCTCCCGGGAAAAAGACGCCTGAAAAACCGGCCGCCGGCGGGACGCCTGCCCCCGAAGGTGCGCCTGCGGAGAAGCCAAAAGCGCCAGAAGAGACTCCTGTAGGCCCGCCGAAAGAAGGGGCGCCGCCTCCCGCCGCCGCGCCCGCGGAAGAGAAGAAGCAGAGCGAAGGCGAAGAGCAACCCCCTGTGAAGCCGCAGGCGGAAAAAGAGAAGGCGCCTGCGCCGGCAACACCCTCCGGCGAGCCAAAGCCCGAACCGAAGGCCGGGGGAGAAACGGGCAAGGCGCCTCCCCCTCCCGCTTCCCCGCCCGCGGGGACGCCCCCGCCTTCGACACAGCAGGCTCTGCCGCCTTCTTCTCCCGCGGCTCCCTCCCTGGTGGAGAAGAAGCCCAGGGGGGATGATTTTCCCGTCCCCGGGGGGAACATCGTGATCATCGATCCGGAGAAAGAAAAACAAGAGAAGAAATCCGGCACCCCGGGTGCACCGGGAGGCGCGGAGAAAAAAGCGGCCCCCGCGGGAGCGAAACCATGATTTCCCTGTTCGCGAAATTTCCGGCCGTTTTAGAATTCTGGGTTGTGGTGGCCGTGTTCGGGTTCTTTTTCCTGGCCATCCAGCTGGCGTTTGTTGTTCCCTGGCTGATGGCCCATTTGCTCTTCTGGGGGAAGCGTCCGAAGAACAGAGGTTTTCTGGAAGTCACCGATAGGCTCGCCGAGGTCGGGAAAGGCAATGTCTCCGCCCTGGTCATTCTCGCGGTCGGTACCCTCATCGCCATCGCGGGAGGCAGGACGGAGGAGGTGATCATTTCGGTGATGTTGCTCTTCCCGGTGGGGGCGGCCGGATTCGCCGCTTTTTTCTTTTATGTCCTTCTCATTTTCGCTCTGGGAAAGATGCGGACGGAAAAGAAGGGGCAGAGAGATGTTCGTTTTGCGGCCGCGCTGGCGGCGGGTCTTTGTGCGGTCGCCGTCTCCGGGGGCTTTGCCGCGATTTCTTTTGTGGTGGAAAGACCGTCGCTCTGGCCGTCGCTCCGCGGCGATGCGCTGTCCGTTCTTTTCGCGCACGAATGGCTGGCACGTCTCGTTTCGCTCTGGCTGTCTTCATTGGTTTCCGGCGGCATTGTTCTCATGATTCTGGGCCGTTTGGTTTTTCGCTGGACGGCTGGCGGATCGTTTGACAGCGCCGCCCGCGTCATCCGGCATGGCGCTTTTTTCTCCTTGTGTCCTTTTCTCTTGTTGATGATTCTTTCTCCCTGGCTGATCCAGGGATGGTTCGAGATGGGCTTGTGGTCGGCGAATGAAAAATGGCCCCTGATTTTCATCCTGACTTCGGGCGCGGCGAGTCTGGTGTTGATCGAGGTTCTCTTCAGCATCATCCAGCGTCGCGGGAATATATCCCGGGCGGTGGTCCTGGCGGCCGGGATGTTCGTGGGCGCTCTTTTGCTTTTCACGGCGGCGCGCCTCGCCGTCAGCGGGAACACTCCCGGTGCGGCGGTTTCGGCCATCGCGCCGAAGAGCGCCGCGGTCTGGCCGCGGGCGATTATTTCCGGTTCCGTTCGGAGAGAGAAAGGCCTTCGTCTTGATAGTTGATATCTGCAGCTTCCTCCCCGTCCCGGAAAGCTACCGGGCGCGTCTTCTCGGGTGGGCGGCCATACCCGGCTACTTCCGCATGTTTTCGCGGGGCCTCAGCCGCTTTTGCGGCGTGCCGGAGGAGGAATTTCGCCGGCGGATGCTCGATCGCCCTCCGCATGAGGTGGCCGGCTTCATCGAGGAGGTGGCGTCGGCGCGCGGAAAAGACGCGGCGGCGTTCGTCGCCGATCTCGATGCGGCGGGGTATGATCGCGCGGCAGTGTTCAGCATTGACTCGCAGACGACGACGGGCGCGCCGCCGCTGGCGCCCGAGGTCCTGGCCCGTGCGGTGGCGGAGCATCCCGATCGACTGGCGGCCTTTCTCGGCCTCGACCCCCTGAAGAAAGACGCGGCCGCCACGCTCGAGCGCGGCGTCCGGGAGCTGGGGCTGCACGGCGCTCTTTTGGTTCCCTTTCTTCACGGCTTGCCGGCGGATTCCGCCTGCTACCGGCCGATATTTGAAAAGTGCGTGGCGCTGGACGTTCCCGTGTGGATCCACGCCTCGGTGAACTGGTCCCCCGGCCATCCGATGGAGTTGGGGCATCCGCGAGTGCTGGATCGCCTTTGCGGCGAGATGCCCGGGCTCAAGGTGATCGCGGGCCACGGCGGGTGGCCCTGGATTCCCGACATGGTGGCCGCGGCCTGGCGCCACCCGAACCTCTACATCGATCCCTCTGGCCACAGGTGGAAATACCTGGCCTATCCGGGATCGGGCTGGGAGATGCTGATGCACTTCGGCAATAACGTTCTTCAAAACAAAATCCTTTTCGGCACGGATTGGCCGCTAATGGAACAGGGCATGCGGGAGATCGCCGATGAATTGCGCGGCTTGCCCCTCCGGCCGGAAGTCCGGGAAAAATGGCTGGGCGGAAACGCCGCCAGACTTATGGAACTTGCATCATGACCCGGCCCGCCTCCTGCGGTTTTTTGCCGCTGATTGCCGTATGTCTTGTGGCGATCGGTGTTTTCGGCTCGTTGATTGCGACGAGTGCGCTCATCGTTTCCGTTCAGAGGGACCTGGGACTGACGTACGGAGAGGCGGGTTTTCTCCTTTCGGCCCCGTTTGTGGCGATCGGTGTTTTCGCGCTGGCGGGCGGCGCTTTTATCGATCGCATCGGCATGAACAAGGTTCTGATGCTCGGGACGGGCCTGACCGTCCTGGCCGGCGCCGCCCGCGCGTGGGGAACGGGATTTTCCGGATTTGCCGCGGCCACGCTTCTCGTGGGAGCGGGCGTGGGGATGGTGTTTCCGGTGCTCCCGAAAATCGCGGCCGTCACGCTTCCTCCGGAGCAGCGCGCTTTCGGGTCTTCTCTCTACACGGCCTCCGTGATTACGGGGAGCGGCCTGGCGATGGCCTTGACGCATTTCATGGCGATTTTCCCCGGGTTGCCGGGCGGAGAGGTTTGGAGAGGCGGTTATCTCGGATGGGCACTGGTTCTGGCGGCCGCTTTCGCGTTCTGGCTGGCCGCAGCACGCGCCGCCACCGCCATGGAGAAGGGCGGCGAGGCGTCGTCTTCCCCGGTTTTCGGCGGAACCGTCTGGAGAAGTCTTGCGATATGGGGGGTGGCAATCTCTCTGTTTATTGAAAATCAGGTATTTTTCACGAGCATCGGATGGCTCCCGACGATCCTGGCCGAGCAGGGGCTGTCTCCGTCGTCGGCGGCGGGCGTCGTTTCACTCGTTCCCTGGATGGGTGTCATCACGGTGCTGGTGGCCCACCGCGTGGCTTCCTGGTTCGGAGGCGAGCGCCCTCTCTTATGGGTATGCGTGACCGTGACGGTTCTGGCGTTGCTCCTTCTCACGGTGTCCTCGGTTTGGCTCACCACGCTGGCAGCGGTGGCGATCGGGATTTGCGCCAACGCCTGGGTGTTGCTCTGCCTGGGCTATCCGGCCCGGTCGGTGCCGCATGCGCAGGCGGGCCAGGCCGCGGGGCTGATTCTGGGCGTGGGCTACCTCGGCGGGTTTTCCGGACCCTGGCTGGCGGGCTTGATACGTGAAAGTTCCGGCGGCTTCGCGCCGGCGTTTTACTTTTTGGCCGGGTGCACAGTGGTGGGGTTCTGGACGATACAGTTTTTCGGCCCCCCCGCCGATAAGTCCTCGTAAGATTTTCGCCTTTATGTTCCCGGAACGTGAAATCTCGTCTAGGATGTTTTTCTTTCCCATGTGAGGAACTCACAGTATGGTCCATCCCGCCCTCCGGCAGATTGAAGCCACCCCGATCGACAACAGCGGGGAGCAGGGGTTGATGCTTCGCGATCCGTTCCATCTGAGCGATGCGGTCCTGGTGGTTTCGATGGCGGCCGTCCCCATTCTCCAAAGACTCGACGGAAGGCATTCGCTGGAGGAGATTCGCAGCATCTACAAGGAAGAGTATCGGGCCGATGTTTCCATGGAGCAGCTGCGGGATTTGGTGGATCAGCTCGAGAAAGCCCGGTTTCTCGAAGGCGAAAGATTTGATTCCTATCGGGGGCAGCTCTTTGAGAACTACATGCGGGGCAAAACCCGGCCGAGTTTTCTGGCTGGCCGCAGCTATGAAGCAGAGCCGGACTCCCTTCGCTCGCAGCTGAAGAATTTTTTCACGCACGAGGATGGTCCCGGCCTTCCCGGGCCGAACGGCGCGGTTCCGGAAAACCCCCTGCGCGGTCTCATCGTTCCGCATATAGATTTTCCGCGCGGCGGAACCACCTTCGCCTGGAGTTACCGGGCGCTGGCGGAGCGTTCCGACGCCGATCTGTACATCGTTCTGGGAACCTGCCATGCGCCGATGCAGGCGATGTACGGCCTCACCCGCAAGGGGTTCGAGACGCCGTTCGGAGTGCTGGAGGTGGATGCGGATTTTGTCGGATCCCTGGCGGAGCGCGCGCCGGAGGATCTTTTTCAGGACGAGTTTGCACACCGGGCGGAGCATTCCATCGAATTCCAGGCGGTCTTCCTCCGCTATCTCCATCCGGAGCGGCCCATCCGGTTCGTTCCCATCCTGGTGGGGTCGTTCGGCGAATTCATCCACACGCAAAGCTCCCCTGCCGGATCGGAGAAATTCGAGAGTTTCCTCGCCGCCTTGCAGGGGGCGATTGGCGGGGCGGAGGAGAGCGGCCGGAAGGTCTGCCTGCTGGCCAGCGTCGATCTCGCTCACGTGGGGCCGCAGTTCGGGGACGCAGAGGCGGTGGACGCGGAACAACTCGCCATGCTGGCCCAGGAGGATCGGGCTTCCCTTGATGCGGTTTGCCGCGGAGATGCGGAGGCGTTCTACTGGAGCGTGGCGAAGGACGGGGATCGCCGGAAGGTGTGCGGGCTCGCCCCCATCTACACCATCTTACGAGCCCTGGAGAATTGCCGGGGCGAGGTGCTCCGCTACAGCCAGTGGCCCGACCCGAACGGGACGGTCACCTTCTGCAGCATGGCTCTTCACTAAAGTTGACGAGAAGCGCCCGGGCATTCATGCGGGCGCCGTCTTTTTCATAGGAGACCGGCCTTGCTTTATCTCAACGAATCGGAAATCAGCAGTTTGATCACCATGCCCGAAGTCATGGAGCGGGTGGATTATGCATTCAAGGCCCAGGGAAACGGGCAGGCGCCCAATCAGCCCCGCCGGCGCCTTTTTCTGCCGAAGGGAATGCTGCATGTGATGTACGGGGCGCTCCCCGAGGATGGCTTCATCGGGCTGAAGACCTACACCGCTTTCCCGGGGATCGGGGTGCGGTTCGTGTTGCTCCTTTGGGACGCGAACACGGCCGAGCTGCTGGCGTTCATGGAGGCGAACGTGCTGGGCCAGCTGCGCACCGGTGCGGCGAGCGGCGTCGGGGCGCGCTATCTCGCCCGGGAGGATTCCTCGGTCGCCGGATTGATCGGCACCGGCTGGCAGGCGCGCTCCCAGCTGGAGGCGCTCTGCGCGGCGCGCCCCTTGAAGACGGTCAAGATTTACAGCCGGAGCGGGGAGAAGCGCCAGAAGTTCGTGGCAGCGATGAAGGACAAGGTGTCCGCCGAGCTGGTTCCGGTGTCATCTTCCGCCGAAGCCGTGAAGGGATCCGACATCGTGTGCACCGTGACCACCTCGCCCGATCCGGTTTTCGACGGAAAGGATCTGACGCCCGGCACGACGGTCATTGCGGCGGGTTCGAACCGGCCGACCAACCGGGAGATCGACGATGAGACTATCCGGCGGGCAGCCCGGGGCCGCGTGGTGACGGACAGCGTCGAGGGCGCCCAGATCGAAAGCGGCGATCTGATCCTGGCGGTGAGGGGAAAGGTCCTCTCCTGGGGCCAGGTGATCGAGATCGGGTTGGTGGCGAACGGAACGGTGCCGGGACGCGGCTCCGCGGAGGAGATCAACCTTTTCCTCAGCCAGGGGGTGGGCATCGAGGATGTGGCCATCGCCGGGGAACTCTACCGGCGGGCGATCGCCCGGGGGGTGGGAAAGCGCTTCGAGACAGATACTGTGTTCAGTAAACCCGTGTAAAAACAATTGGATACAGCGCCCCTCTCCCGTTCCGTCCCGTCCGCTGGGAGTTGCCGGGGGCGGGTTGAATTTTCCCTCTCCATCGCGTATGTTTTCGCTTCTCTCCGGGGCATGGGGCAGGGCCCGGTTTTTTTCGATGGAGCGATTGCGCGATGCGGGATATTGTCCAGCTTGAGTGCACCGAGTGCAAAAAGATGCGCTACAGTACAACCAAGAACAAGCGCAACACGCCGGATCGGCTCGAATTCAAGAAGTACTGCAGGTTTTGCCACAAGCACCAGCCATTCCGGGAGACGAAATAGCAATGTCCGAGAAAAAGCCCGTTGCCAGAAAACACTGCGTCGTGACTGGCAAGTACGTCATGTATGGCAACAGCGTCAGCCACTCACACAAAAAGACGCGGCGGCGGTTTGAGGCGAACCTCCACAACAAGCGCTTCTGGGTGCCCGAGGAGAAGCGCTGGGTGACGCTCCGCGTCTCGGCGCGGGGCATCAAGACCATCGCGAAAAATGGCATCTCTTCGGTCCTGGTGGATCTGCGCCGCCGGGGCATCAAAGTATAAGCGCGAAGTTCCCTTCACCCCCGTTTTCCGGTACTTTCCTTCGCCATCCTAAATTTTTTTCTTTGAACTTCCGGCGCTTTTCGGTATGATTTCACTTGTTTTCCGTCCAGAGAAAATCCGTCTGCTCAATATCCTGCCCGCGTGAGGAGATAAAGGGATGGAACGGCCAAACTACTGGCGGGCCGCTGTCTGCGGTTTTGTCGCCACATATGTCATGACGGTCGCGGCGCAGTGGGCCGGCGGAATCGGACTCCCCCGGCTGGACCCGAGCCGGCTCATGGCGTTCTCTTTTGGTAAGTCTCCCTACGTATTCGGTCTTTTCGCGCACGCGATGAACGGCGTTGTTCTCGGATTGATGTATGCGAAATGGGAAAAACTGATTCCCGGCAAAAATGCGTGGATAAAGGGAATCTGGATAGGCATCATCACGACGCTGGCCGCCAAAATCATCGTGGGGCCACTGGTCGGGCCGCCGCGGCCGTTTTGGGGTTCAGGGCCGATGCTCGCGCTTGTGACGAGCACAATCGCGCACCTGGCTTTCGGTCTGGCGCTGGCGGTCGGCTACGCGCGGGACGGGGAGCGTTAGGCGGAAAGCGCAGGGGAAAAATGCACGCGGGCAGATCCTCCGCGGAGGGGGGCTACGCCTCTCCCGGAGGGCCGGACTCGTCCAGCATCTCGCGGTACATCTCGTAGGAAGGCGGAAATCCTCCCGTGTAGTTGAGCCAGTTCGTAATCGGGTAGCGCGAGGCGCCGGCCTTGTGCGTTCCCTCCATTCCCTCGAGAATCTCTTCCATCGCCGAGAACGGAAAACTGAACGCCACCTCGTGATCCTGCACTTGACCGAAGATGCGGTCCCCCGAACAGGGAATGATCATCTGCGGCTCTCCCGTCAAATGCGGCGCGATGGCCAGATCGGCGCAATCCACCCTTCCGCGGAACTCGCTGTTCAGCGTACCGCCCCGCTTCCAGAGCCAGGCCTGGCCGAGGCGCATGATCTGGGCGCCGTTTCCGTAAATCACGATGGTGTGCGGCTCGAAGGCGGTCCGGTTCAGGGGGGCGGCGATGACGCCCACGTATTTTCCCAGCTCGAGCCTCGGGACGCTCTCCTCGCTGATCCGGCCGGCCTCGAGATTTTCCGTGTAGAAGTCCACGCAAAGATTCCCCTCGGTGTAATGGGGGAGCCGTTTTTCAAGCCCGAGGGCCATCGCGCCCAGAACGCAGCTGCTGTCCTCCCTTCCGAGGGCGATGACCCAGCCGTAGCGGCGTGCCATGGATATCGCCTGACAGGTGGTGAATTTGTTCCCGAAATCCTTTTCGGGGCGCTTCGTGCGGGGGGGCAGCTCGTCCCAGCTTTCCAGGAAGCGAACGGCGACCGGAAAAGAAGCCAGCCGGAGATACTGATTCAGCTTTTCGTAGTATTCGTTCGTTGCGGCAGGTTCCATGCGTCGTTCCTCTCGGAAAAGGATGCGGGGCGCCCGGCTAGCGCCCTCCGCGGGCGATGGTTTCCCAGGGAATAACTTTCAGGGCGCTGTCCAGGGCTTTTCCCATGGCCAGCCCCGCCGCGCCCGCGAGGACGCGGGAATCCTGGTGGGAGCCCTTTCCGGCGGCCTCCCATTTTCCGTTCAGCCGGCCCGCCCGGTTGTACCTTTCGGCAACGAGAATCGCGGTTCCATTCCAGAAGCCCCCCTTCAGTTCAACCTCCAATTCCCGTATCGTGATGACAACCATCCCGTCCGCCCGGGCGGTTTCGCCCGATTCGAGCGGCTCGATGCCGGCCGCCTGCATTCTTCCGGCGGCGGCAGGAAGGATGGCCGAGGTCAAAGCCCCCTTCCCGCTGAGGGCGTATTCGCCGGTCCGCGAAAGGTTCCGCTCGCTCACGGCGTCTTTCGCAACGAGAACGAAGCGGGCGCGGATCGGGCGCGGCGCGGCGGCCGGCCGGACCGGCGGGACGCGAATCTCGACGACCAGGCTTTTGGTCTCGGAAAAGGCGCAGCCCGACGCCATGAAAAGGGCGGCTGCCAAGGCGATCAGTTTTCCGTTCAAAGACCGGGTTTTGGGTATGCTGTTCATCATGAATTCAGTTTCGCTCCTGCGCGGGTAAGCGTCAAATGACGCCCGGCCGGAGGGAATCTGTTTTCCCGAGCGTGGAGGATTGCAGGCATGTCATCAACTTCGCTGGGCATCATCGGGCTCGGGCTCATGGGACGGCCCATGGCCCGCCGCCTTCTCGGTGCGGGTTATCCGGTGGCGGTGGCCAACCGCAGCCGCCCGCCGGTCGAGGCGCTCGCGGCCGAGGGAGCGGTGCCCTGCGGGAGCCCCGCGGAGGTGGCGGCGCGCGCTGATATCATATTCACCATGCTCCCCGATGCTCCCGAAGTGGAAGAGGTGGTTTTCGGCGCCGGCGGCCTGGCTGACGCCATGCGTCCCGGCAGCGTGCTGATCGACACGACGAGCAACCACCCGGCTTGCGCGGAGCGGGTGGCCGCGGCGCTCGCCGCCCGCGGGGTGGGGATGCTGGATGCGCCGGTTTCGGGCGCACCCGAAGGGGCCGCGGCGGGCACGCTGGCCATCATGGCGGGCGGCCCAAAGGATGTTTTCGAGCGGTGCCGCCCGGTGCTGGAGACGCTGGGGCGGAAGGTCGTTCACGTCGGCGAGAGGCCGGGCTCGGGATGCGTCGCCAAGCTGGCGAATCAGATCCTGGTGGGTCTGACGTTTCTGGGGGTGTCGGAAGCGCTCGTTTTCGGGACGAAATTGGGGCTGGACCCGGCGGCGCTGGCCGATGTGATGGGGGCCGGGCTCGCGCGGTGCGGCGCGCTCGAAATGAAGGCGCCGAAAATTCTCTCCGGCGATTTTCGGCCCGGCGGAAAGGTGCGGAGCCACATGAAAGATCTCCGCTACGCCCTGGAGCGGGCCTATGAGACGAACGTCCCCCTGCCCGGCGCCGCCCTCGTTTTCCAGCTTTTCCACGAGGTCGAAGCGGCGGGCGGGGGAGAGCTGGATCATATCGCGCTGATCAAGGCGATCGAGCGGAAGGCCGGGGTGGAGGCCCGGGCGAAATCGACGGGCGGGTGACCACGGGCGCGGTTTTGTTGCCGGCCGAGAATTCGAGCGGCTATACTGTTTTGGGATTTTTCTCCATGAAGTTTCGCGGACAGGAAAATATTAGATGAAAGTGGAACCGGTTTTGGCCAAATTGAACGAACTGCGCCAGGACGCCGATCTCGAGAGCGGTGAGTTGGAGGATCTGTCGATTTATCATGCCTTCTGCTTTATATCCTATGAGATCGGCCCCTTCACGGATTTTATCGAGCAGGGCAAGGAGCCCACTCCGCGGAAAGACACCGAAGCCGGCCCGCGCGCGCGGGAGATGTTCTCCGCCGTCAAGGGAATGCGCGGTGAGGTGGCGGGGGATGCGCAGGACATGGAGTACATCGCGCTGGATCGGGCGGTCGCTTTTCTCTCCCCGATTTTGGGGGATTTCCAGGCGTATCTCGTGGAAGCAGGAGCGGCGTAGTGTGCGCCGGGGCCCGAGCCCCGATGCCAAGAGCGGTTTCCTCTTGTTCGAGAGGATTTTCGATGGCCGGACGGTTCCCATGGTGGCTCGTTTTTTTCCTTTTGTTTTTTGCGCTCCAAGGCTCCTCCGCCTTGGCCGCGCAGCAGAGCGCCGCGCCGGTCCGCTACCGCTACCTGATTGATCCTTCCCGAAGCCGCGTCTCGTTCACCTTCCGCGGCCTTGCCATTCCGTTTGACGGGCATTTCGGGGTGGTCGAGGGAGAACTGTTCTTGGACGGGGGGGACATTGCGCGAGGCTCCTCTTTTTGGATGAAGATACCGGCCGCCTCGGTGCGGGCGGGAGCAAAGCAGCAGGAAAGGATGTTCCTCGATATCGTGCTCGAGGCGGACGCCCATCCCTTCATCGAATACAAAAGCACTTCTCTTCGGCTCGCCGCTCCTGTGACGAAGGAGGGCCGGGAGAACCAGTACCGCCTCGTGGTGCGGGGGAAGCTGCGGCTCCACGGGGTGGAGCGCGAGATCGAGGTTCCCGTCCGCCTGGCGGACACGGGAACGGATTTGTACATCCAGGGAAAGGTCACGATCCATCTTTCGGACTACGATATGGCCCGCCCGCGGGTGCTGGTTCTGATTCCGAGCGCGGATGTCATCGAGGTGACCGTCCGGCTGGTTTTGGCACCCGCGCCGCAGAAAGCGCAGCCGTAAAAGGGCGGATTTTCCCCGATCCCGTCCGCCGTTCGGCCGTCTTGCCGAAGGGGAAACCCTTATTGTAAGGTCGGGATACCGTACAATTCGAAAAACAGAGGGCGGGAGGACGTTCTGTGGATTTCCAGCACACAGATTTGCAGCGAAGCGCGCGCCAGATGTTCAAGGATTTTGTCGATCGGGAAATCCGTCCGATCGCGATGGAGTATGAGCTCGCAGATCGGTATCCGGTCGAAGCTGTCGAGAAAATGAAGGAGCTCGGCTTCTTCGGCCTCGTCATACCGGAAGCCTACGGCGGCGGCGGAATGGACGAGGTGTGCTACGCCATCGCCATGGAAGAGCTCTCGGTCGGGTGGATGAGCGTGGCTGGAATTCTCGGCGGACACATGATGACCGCCTGGATGATCATGAATCACGGAACCGATGAGCAGAAAGACACCTATCTCCCCAAGATGGCGAGGGGCGAGTGGCGCTCGGGCATGGCGCTGACCGAAGCGGGCTCGGGCTCCGACTCCGCCGCCCTGCGCACCGCGGCCGCGAGGGAAGAAGACCAGTGGGTGGTCAACGGCTCGAAGATGTACATCACCAACGCCGAGCACGGCACCATGTTCAGCACATTTGTGCGGACCGACCCCGCCGCGCCCAAGGCGAAGGGAATTTCCTGCCTGATGATCCACAAGGGCACTCCGGGCTTTCGGGTGGGCCGCCACCTGAAGAAAATGGGCTACCGGGGGGTGCGCTCGAGCGAGCTGGTGTTCGAAAGTGCGCGCGTTCCCCTGGAAAATCTTCTGGGGAAGGAAAATGAAGGATTCCCGATGATCATGAGCGCCCTCGAGGGCGGCCGGATCAACGTGGCCGCCCGCAGCGTGGGCCTCGCCCGTGCGGCGTTTGAGGATTCGATCCGCTACGCCCAGCAGCGCGAGACCTTCGGCAAGCCCATCGCCCAGCACCAGCTCATCCAGGCCAAGCTGGCCGAGATGGCCACCCGGATCGAGGCGTCCAAGCTCCTCACCTACCAGGCCGCCACCCTGAAGCAGCAGGGCAAGCGGTGCGACCTCGAGGCGGGGATGGCGAAGTTCTTCGCCTCCGAGACGGCGGAGTTTTGCGCCAGCGAGGCGGTTCAGATTCACGGGGGGATGGGCTACATCCAGGAGCTTCCGGTGGAGCGCTACTTCCGCGACTGCAAGCTCCTCACCGTGGGCGAGGGCACCAACGAGATCCAGCGGCTCCTCATCGCCAGGCGGCTCCTCGAGCGGTATCCGGTCTGACTTTTCCACATCGAAAAAAAAACGCCCCGCCGCGTGACGGGGCGTCTTTTTTTTATCTTCCGCGCTAATTGTCGAGATTCAGGACGATCGATTTCACCGCCAGCTACATGCCGAGGCTCTCGATGCCGCCCCCATCGGCCTCGGTCCAGTTTCCGTTGATGTGCATCTGATAGTGCGCGGCACCCATGCACTCCTCCTTCGGGCCGGAGTGTTCCGGGAAGGAAACACGGTCCATCCGCGGGGAGGCGCCGGTCCATGCCCTTTCCCGTTCAGGCTCGAGGAGCAGTTGCCACAACGCGCAGAGTTTTATCTGCCGTACACAACCCGGGGAAACCACAAAACGATTTCGGGAAAGAGGATGACAAGAAAAAGGCCGAAAGCCTGAATGCATAGAAAGGGTATGGCGGATCGGAAGATCATCGCCATGGTGATTTCGGGGGGCGCGACGCTCTTCAGGTAGAAAAGGGCGTAGCCGAACGGCGGGCTCAGGAACGACATTTGCATATTAACCATGTAGACCACGCCGAACCACAGCGGAACATCCTTGGGGTCCACGCCCGGAAGCCCGAACAGGCCGCCCCAGGGAAGTTTCGTCATCAGCGGAACGAAGATGGGGACGGCGAGAAGAAGAATGCCCACCCAGTCGAGGAACATGCCGAGAATGATGAGAACGCCCATCATGATCAGGAGGATGCCGTAGGGCCCGAGACCGGTTCCGACCAGCGTGTCGATGACGAATTGCTGTCCGCCGTTCACGATGTAGAAGCCGACGAAGATGCTGGCGCCGAAGATGATCCAGAGCACCATGGCCGAGGCCTTGAGGGTGACAACGGCGGCCTGCTGGATCGTGGTCCAGCTGAGGCGGCGGTGCAGCGCCGAGACGACCAGGGCGCCGAAGGTTCCGATTCCGGCCGCTTCCACCGGCGTGGCGACCCCGGAGAAAATCACGCCGAGCACCAGAATGATCAGCGCGATCGGGGCGAAAATGTTCTGGAGAAGGGCGATTTTCTCGCGGAAGCTGACGCGCTCCTCGATCGGCAGCGCGGGGCCCATCGCGGGATTCAGGTAGCTTCGAATAGTGACGTAGAGGATGTAGAGCCCCGAGAGGAGAAGGCCGGGGAAGACGGCCCCGATGAACAGTTCTCCGACCGACTGTTGGGCCACCACGGCGAAGATGATGGCCAGGATGGAAGGCGGTATGAGGATGCCGAGCGTCCCGCCCGCGAGGATGGCGCCGCAGGCCATTTCCGGGTCGTAGTTGCGCTTGAGCATGGCGGGCAGGGCGATGATGCCCATCGTGACTTCCGCCGCGCCGATGACGCCGACCATGGCGGCGAGGATCGTCGAGGCGATGATGGTGGCGGAGGCGAGCCCTCCCCGCAGGCCGCCGAGAATCTTGTAGACCATGTCGAAAAGCTCTTCGATCACCCCGGCGCGCTCGAGCATCGCCGCCATGAAGATGAACAGGGGAATGGCCGAAAGCTGATAGTCCGTCATGAAGGGGAAGATGCGCGAGGGCAGGATGTTGAGCATGCTGAGGTCGCTGAACAGGTACAGGAAAAGAACTCCGAGGCCGCCCGTGACGAAAGCGAGCGGGAGGCCCGCCATCAACAGAATGACGAGCGAGCCGAAGAGGAAGAAAGTGAGCCAGCCGATGCTGAGTTCGAGTCCCATGTGTCAGGCTTCCTTTCCTGCCAGTTTCATGATGTCTTTCATCAGTTTCGAGAGGCCCTGCAACAAAACCAGAAGTGCACCGATGGCCAGCGTGCTCTTGACCGGCCAGTACTGGATGGCCCATTCGGTGAAGGAAACCTCCCAGACGTTCACCGAATCCATCATGAAGATGAACCCGGTCCACATGAGCGCCCCGGAAAACAGAAAGAAGAAAAACGAGGTCAGGATGTCCACGACCGCCTGCACCTTCCGCGACATGTGAACGTAGAGAACATCCACCCGCACATGGGAATCCTCTCGGAGAGCGAACCCTCCGGCGATGAGGTATTGCATCCCGAACATCAAGAACATGCCTTCGTGCGCCCAGTTGGTGGGCGAATTGAAGACGTACCGCGCGAGCACTTCGTAGTAGTAGACGAAAACGGCAATCATGGACCAATAGCAGATGAAATGCCCGACCCACCCGTTGAAGGCATCAACGATTTTCGTGAAGAAGTTGTGGGGCTCCCCCAGGGAATAATTGCGTATCTCGGCATCGCGATGGAAGGATTCGGAGGAGGCTTCGTGCGGTTTTTCTTCCTTCTCTTCCCGTTCGGCGCATCGGCGGTACAGCCGGGGGAGAAGAAAAGCATCGGCGATGAGAAAGGCGGCGATGAGGAGCGCGAAAACGAACGTAAAGGTGTGCCAGTAGTCGAGATTGACCGCTATCTCCTTGAATTCTTCCTGGATGGCTGTGAGCGCCTGCTGGGCCTTGGCCACCTTGGCGGCGGCGCCTTCCGCGCCCCGCTCCAGAAGTTTTTGCATGTGCTCGAGATCGAACTTGGCATTGAGGATCATGTTTTTCGCTTCGGAGAGTGCATTCCGTGCGGCGCGGTTTTTCACGTTTCCGTAGAGGATGGCGATGAAGAAGGGGATGTAGACTGCACCGAGCTTGTCGCGCAGGTAAAAACGGTGGATTCCGATGAATCCGCTGGTCAGCCAGAGCATGTAAGTGATGGCGATCGACAGCCCGCCGGTGGTCTTGCCGGCGATCTTCTGCTTGCGGACGGTATGGATAGCGAACAGCGGGATCAGTATCAGGCCCGACCAGTACAACCAGTGTGGAAGCACGAACGTAAGGTTGGGCATTGGCGCGCGCCGGTTCCTTTTTCGCAGAGTGAATACGAATCCATGCGGAAGGAGG
>JAQBZT010000014.1 GCA_027622355.1 bacterium
GTGGTGGTAGGCCCCGATGGGATGGGCGAGGGAGTGGACGATCCCCAGGCCGACGTTGGTGAAGGCGTAGCCCGCCCAGGTCGAGGAGAGGGAGATGCGATCTGCGGCTGTAGGGTTCGCGCGGTCCTTCACGAAGGCGCGGCCGTGCCTTCCGATGAACTCGATGGCCTGAAGGCAGAGGGCGTCCGTCCAGGGGTTCGCCTTGGGGGAGCCCATGGCCTCGATGGCGTGGGTCAAGGCGTCGAGCATGGTGCCGGCGGCCATGTGGGGCGGCAAGCCGGCGAGCAGGCCCGGATCGACGATGGCCACCTTGGCGAAAAGCGGCGGGGCGGCGAGGACGGCTTTGATCCGGAGCTTGGCGTCGGTGACGATGGCGCTCAGCGTGACCTCGCTGCCGGTGCCCGCCGTCGTGGGGACGGTGATGAGGGGGGGCGCGGCCTTCGTCACCTTGCCGAAGCCGTAGATGTCGCGCGGGATGCCTCCCATGGCGATGATGCCCATGGCGGCCTTGGCGGTGTCCATCGAACTGCCGCCCCCCGCGGCGATCATTCCGTCGCAGCCGTTGTCACGATAGAAATCGCGCGCCTTCTCGATGCTGGCGTCGGAGGGATTCGGCTCGGCCCGATCGAAGTAGGCGAACTCCACCCCTTCTTTCTTCAGCCCATCGAGGAGCGGATCGAGGACATGGGTCCCGGCGAGGCCGGCGTCGGTGATGAGGAGGGGCTTCTTCATGCCGAGGGCCTTCACTTCCTGGCCGATGGCGGAGACTTCGCCCCGGCCGAAGCGGACGCGGGGGCCCGATGCGATCTGGAAGGGGGGGATCATGGTCTCTCTCTCCTTTTTCGGGGCGCGCCCGGGGAGTGGGTCAGTTTGCTTTTTTCTTGTCATTCCGAACGCCGGAGGCGCGAGGAATCTGCTTTTCCACAGCAGATTCCTCAGTCGCTGCGGGCCCCAAGCGAACCCGTTCGCTTGGGTTCCCTGTGCTCCTTCGGAATGACACCGCAGGTCCATTGTGTAAACGGACCCACTGCCCGCGCCCGGCGCTTATGTGTTCTCGGGCTCTTTGCCGGTAATTCTTTTGTAATCCGCTTCGGTGTCGATGTCCAGAAAGAGGTCGGCGCTTTCGGCCTCGACGGCGCGGAAGCGATCGGGCGCTTCGGCGCGCACCTTTTCGATGATCTCCCGCGCGCCCCGGTCCCCCGTGAGGGCGGCGAGCTCGCTTTTGAGCTCCGCCGAAAAGAGGACGGGGTTTCCTCTTTTTCCCTCCGCGAAGGGGGCGGCGATCAGGGGAGGGGGGGCTTCCGTGCCGAAAGCTTGGATGAGCCGGTCCACCAGCCCGGCGCTCAGGAGGGGCTGGTCCCCCAGGGCGAAGAGGTAGCCCGCCGCGCCCGGGTCCGCCGCCTGGAGGCCGCACTGGAGGCTCCCGGCCTGGCCTTCCGCATAGCGTTCGTTGTGGGCGAAGCGGACGGGGAGCCCCGCGAGGGCGGCCTCGATTTTTTCCCGCTCGTGGCCGGTGACGGCGATGACCTCGGCGGCCTTCGAGCCGAGCAATGCGCGGGCCGCCCGGCGGACGCTCGGTTCTCCCTCGACCTCGAGGAGGAGCTTGTTCCGCCCGAGGCGGCGCGAGATCCCGGCGGCGAGCAAGATGCAGGAGATTCGAGGTGGGTCCGGCATGGGCGTGCCCCGAAAGATTTACGCGAGAGGGGCATCCTAGAGAGCGGACCGGGGCGTGTCAATTTCGGGGGGCTGCGGGATTCTGCGGGATTTTTTTTGTAACGGCATCCTTTCGGATGCCACCTTTCGGATGCCACCTCCGTTGACATCCGGGGGAGGGCCCCCCTAAGATCGGCTCGTCCTTGCGGATATACCATTCATTTCATTTCGTTTACGGCCCTACCACGGGGCGGCGGGAGAGCGGGCGCATGGCGGGTGAATTCGAGGGAAGGCTCGCGCTCGTGACGGGCGGGGCGGGCGAGATCGGCCGGGCGGCGGCGCGGAAGTTTCTGGCCGCGGGCGCAAGGGTCACGCTCGCGGATCTGGACGAGGCGGAGCTGGAAGCGGCGCGGGTTGAATTTCAGGCGGCGGGAGAGCGGCTGGAGACCCGCACCCTGGATGTCGCCGATTCCGGGGCGGTGGCCGAGGTCATCGAAGGTGCCCACGCCCGGCATGGGCGACTCGACATTCTCGTCAACTGCGCCGGGATCTACCGCCACCGGGCGGTGCTTGAGATGAGCGATGCGGAGTGGGACCAGACGCTGGAGGTCAACCTCCGCGGCACGTTTGCGGCCTGCCGCGCGGCGGGCGGCTTCATGGTCAAGCAGGAGCGCGGCGGGGTGATCGTCAACCTGGCCTCCCTCGCCGCGCAGCGGGGGAGCCCGCTCCACGCCCACTACTGCGCCTCGAAGGCGGGGGTGATCGGCTTCGGGCGGGCGCTGGCGATGGAGCTCGCCCCGAAGGTGCGGGTGAACGCCGTGGCGCCGGGCATCATCGAGACGAAGATGACGGCGGACATGATCCCCGTCCGGGGGGAGGAGTGGAAGCGGCAGATTCCCGCCGGGCGCTTCGGCACGGCCGATGAAGTGGCCGATGCGGTGTGTTTCCTGGCCAGCGACAAAGCAGCTTATATCAACGGTGCCGTCCTGAACGTGAACGGCGGCATGTGGATGGATTAGCGGCATGTGGATGGATTAGCGGCATGTGGATGGATTAGCGGCATGTGGATGGACTAGAGGGGTCGAGTCGGCCCGGGGGAGAGCGCAATGGGATACAAGAATCATCAAATCGTCGATCTGACCCAAGAAATTTACCAGGGGATGCCGGTGTTCGTGGGACACCCCGACACCTGGCGCTGGACGCACATGACCCACGAGAAGAGCGCGGCGAGCGGGCGCTTTCAGAGCGAGATGAGCTACTACTCGGGGATTCTCCAGGTGTGTGAGCATGGCCCGACGCACGTGGACTCCATCAGCCATCTCGATCCCTCTCCGAAAGCCCTCCACATCGACAAGATGGGCTTCGACTTTTTCTACAGCCGGGGCATCGCGATTGACTTCGAGAACGTCAAGGATAACGGCTACATCAGCGCGGATGACGTGAAGCGCCGCCTCGATCACCACAAGCTCGAGATCAAGCCGGGCGACACGGTCTGCTACACCTACGGTCATTACAAGCGGCATTATCCGAAACCTTCCTATACGACCGCCTACGCGGGCTGGACGAAGGACGCGGCCGAGTACGTCTACGGCGAGTGCGGCGCGCTCAACGTCGCCACCGATGCGCCGAGCATGGACATGGCCCATTCGCCGGATTACATCTGCCACCTGGTCTGCCGGGAGCTGGGGCGGACGAACACCGAGAACCTCTGCAACATCGAGGAGGTGGTGGGCAAGGAGTTTCTCTACATCGGCCTTCCGCTGAAGATCGTGGACGGCTCGGGCTCCCCCTGCCGCGTGATCGCAGTGCTGAACGCCTAGACTGAAAAGGGATCCGCTCCTCCTCGAAAAAAGGGGGGGGGCAGCTCCCTTCTTTTTTCCCAGGGGAAAAATCCGATGAAAGCCTTGATGAAAACCGCCAAGGGCCCCGGCCACATGGAGATTCGCGAGATCGAGGAGCCGCAGGCGGGCTCCGGCCAGGTCAAGGTGCGCGTCGTTCATGCCGGGATCTGCGGAACGGATGTCCACATCGCATCGGGCGAATTTTTCTACTATACCCCGCCGGTGGCGCTGGGCCATGAGTTCGCCGGAGTGATTGAAGAGGTGGGCGCGGGCGTCGAGGGCATCGCGCCGGGGGATCGGGTGACCGCCGAGCCGACGAAGCGCACCTGCGGGGCGTGCCCGCACTGCGCATCGGGAAACTACAACCGCTGCGAGGGGCGCGACATCGCAGGGATGGTGAGCCACGGGGCGTTCACGAATTTCGTCGTGACGCGCGCGGAGTCTATCCACAAGCTTCCCGGGAACGTGAGCTTCCGTGCGGCCGCCCTCACCGAGCCGCTCGCGGTGACCGTCCACGGCGTGACCGAGCAGTGCCATCTGGAGGCGGAGGACACGGTGCTCGTCATGGGGCCGGGCACCATCGGGACGGCCTGCGCCCAGGTGGCGATGGCCTTCGGGGCGCGTGTCATCGTGGCGGGCACCTCGAAGGACGCCCACCGCCTGGCTCTCGCGGAGAAATTTGGCGCGGCGCGGGTCCTGAACGTCGAAACGGACGATCTGGCCGAAGCCGTGAAGGACCTCACCGGCGGCTGGGGTGTCCACATGGCGATCGATGCGGCCGGGGCGCCGGCGGCCTCCCGCGCCTGCCTCGAACATGTCCGAAAGGGCGGGCAGATACTCCAGGTGGGCCTGCCGGGCCGGCCCGTCGAGGTGGACCTCGACCAGCTCGCCTGGAAAGAGGTGCGCCTCATCGGCACGTTTGGGCAGAAGCACTCCGCCTGGCGGACGGCCATCCGGCTGATGGAAGAGGAGAAGGTGGACATGGAGGCCATGGTGTCCGACGTGCTTCCGCTCGAGGAGTGGGAGACTGGATTCGGCCTCATGGAGCGCGGCGAGGGCCTCAAGGTCCTCCTCTCGCCCTCGGAAGATTAAGCCCGCTTCGTGATCTTGTAGCATGATCTTGTCGCATGATCCTGCAGGAGACATTCTTTGAGCGCGCTGAACAAGAAGCAGTTGGCCGAAAAGTACGGGGACCGCGTGCCGCCGAGTCAGAGCGTCACCGAAAAGTGGCCCGTGCTGCACGAGGGCCCTGTGCCCGAGGCGGACCTCGCGGCGTGGGAGTTGCGCGTCTTCGGCGAGGTGGAAGAGGAGCGCCGCTTCACCCATGCGGAATTCACCGCGCTGCCCGCTTCGGATGTCCATTGCGACATCCACTGCGTCACCCACTGGAGCAAGATGGACAACGTCTTCCACGGGGTATTGTTCAAGGAGTTCGTCAAAACCATCCGCCTGAAATCCACAGCGCGCTTTGTCATCGTGCACGCGGAGGGGGGCTACGCGGCGAACCTTCCGCTCGCGGCGTGCATGGACGATGACGTTCTTTGGGCGTGGAAGCACGACGGGGAGAATCTCTCCCCCGAGCACGGCTGGCCCCTTCGCCTGATCGTGCCGAAGCGGTATTTCTGGAAGAGCGCCAAGTGGGTGCGCGGCGTCGAGTTCTTGGTGGCGGACAAGCCGGGCTTCTGGGAGCGGAACGGCTACCACAACGACGCCGACGCCTTCAAGGAAGAGCGCTACGGGTAGGGTTTTTTATTTTCTCTTAAGGCGCTCAGTAAGGTGGGTTTGTGATTTTTCTGTATGCCAATGTTTCCATGAGGCTTTCTTCGCTTCCAAAAAGTGAATAAGCATTGATATTCATAATGTCCAATTTTTTCAAGACCTCCAGCCTTTCAGAATTGGGTAAAGTGTATTTCGTCAAGATGCCTTGGTCAGGATCGTTTTGGCTGAATGTTTCTTTATGGTTGCAGTAAACCCATGGGTTGTCTGGGTTATCTGTTTTTTTCTCGCAATAAGTATATTCACATTGCTGAGTATGGTGTCTGCTATGTGTAGTCATGCGTGGGCCCATGCGCACAATTCGAGGACTCTCAGTCCGTCCACCTTTGCCTTCCGCGAAATAATAGATTGCCACCCTTTTGTCCTCGCTGCTCTCGGAATTTCTGAAAGCAAAAAAAGCAGCGATGTAAGGAGATCGCGTCCAATCCAGGATTGGTGCCGGGAAGCCATGATGCCGAAGATAAACCATAAACTCGAGCCCTTGGGGGGCACGTTTGTAGTCCTTGGGAAATTTTTTGAATTCTTCGCCGATATGCCATGATTTACCAGTAAAAGATTGAACAGCCGGCAGTATTGATTTCATATGGTCATGGTAATGATGCATTGTGTGTTCCTGATCAGTGAAACGCTCCAAGGTTGTATCAAGACACCATGTCGCGTTTCTTTGTCCTCTGAAAAGCGGGGTGGATTTCGCTTTTACGTTGTCAAATAGGTCTTTTGTTTTTTCTTCAAACGCTTCCCAATTTTCTAAAGGGATTCCTGGCATGTCATACTTCCTAGGTGTTTGCAGTAAAAGGCTGTGTCTTGGTATGTGAAAACTGTTAAATATAGCGGCGAAGAAAGTTTGTAGCTGGATTAATTATATCATATTGATTTTAGGAGAGAATTTTGCCCCCCTTCCGCGCGGTTGGATTTGATCTGTTCGATACGCTGGTGGATTTCGACCAAGGCCTCTTTCCGGTCGTCGAGATTGACGGCAAGCCGGAGAAGACCACCTCGCGCGCTGCCTTCGAGGCGCTGGAGGGGGCGGGGGCTGTTCTGCCCGCCTACGAAGCCTTTCATGCGCTCTGGCTCGAGAACACGGAAGAGGTCTGGAGCGCGCGCAACCGGGATTCCGAGCTCCGGGAGATTTCCTCTATCGATCGCTTCACCCTCCTGATGGAGAAGATCGATACCATCCCGGCCGGGGAGCGGGAGGCGGCCGTCCGGGTGGCGGTGGAGGCCCACATGCAGGCGCTGACGGCCTCGGCGGTGTTTCCGCCCGAGCGGCTGGGGTTGCTGGAGCGGATTCAAAAGGCGTCCCTTCCCATCGGGCTTTTGAGCAATTTCGATCATGCCCCCGCGGCCCGCGGGCTGCTCGAGCGGACGGGCATCGCGCCCTTTCTCGATGTGGTGCTGATCTCCGAGGAGGCGGGCTACCGGAAGCCCGCGCCGCGGCTTTTCCGGAGCCTGGCCGAGGGGCTGGGCGCCGCGCCGGGGGAGATATTGTTTGTCGGGGATGATTTCGAGGCCGATGTCGTGGGGGCGAGGGGGGCCGGCATCCGGTCGGCCTGGCTGAACCCGAAGGGACACCCCGTTCCAGAGAAAAGCCCGCCCCCCGACTTTGAGATTCGGCGGCTGGAGGAAGTCATCGGGATTCTCGAACTGTAGATCATGGGTTCCGCCGCGGGCGGTCCTGCTTGCCCTCGGCGCCCCTCTTGCCTAATATGCGCATCTTTCGCGGGCCGCCTGCGCCCTTTTCAGAAAAGGATTTTTCATGGCCGAGACCGTACGCGCCGAGATCATCGCCATCGGAACCGAGATGCTGCTCGGGGATCTGATTGACACGAACAGTGCCTGGATCGCGAGGCAGCTCAAGGCCATCGGCGTGAACATTTTCTTCAAGGCGACGGTGGGCGACAACCTCGGCCGCATCGCCTCTGTCATCGATCAGGCCCACAAGAGAAGCCAGATTGTCACGACGACGGGCGGCCTCGGGCCCACGGTAGACGATCTGACGCGCGAGGCGATCGCCAAGGTGATGGGGGTGGAGCTGGAGTTCCGCCAGGATCTCTACGACTACATCGACGCTTACTTCCAGCGCCGCGGATTCAAGATGACCGAGAACAACCGGAAGCAGGCTTTCGTTCCGGCGGGCGCCACTGTCATCGAGAACCCCCGGGGGACAGCCCCCTGCTTTTACTGCGAGGACGCGCACGGCGTCATCATCGCGAGCCCGGGCGTTCCCCACGAGATGCGCTATATCATCGGGGAGCGCGCCGTCCCGATGCTCCAGAAAAAATTCTCGCTCGGCGAGGTGATCCGCACCCGCGTCCTGAAAACCTGCGGCGTGGGCGAGAGCCGCGTCGATCAGATCATCGGCGATCTGTTTCGCGAGTCGATCAATCCGAGCATCGGGGTGCTCGCCCACCCCGGGCAGGTGGACGTGCGCATCACCGCCCGCGCGGCGAACATCGAGGAAGCCGAGAAGATAATTGACGTGCTGGAAGTCAAGGTCCGCGATCTTCTCGGGGATTCCATCTACGGCGTCGGAGAAGCTTCTCTCGAGGAGGTGGTATCCGATCTTCTGGCCGAGAAGGGGAAAACGGTGTCGGTCGTCGAGACGAATACGGGCGGCGCCGTTCTCCAGCGGCTCTCGGCCCAGCCGAACCGGGCGAAGTACCTGCGCCGCGGCATCGTGGCGATGGAGGTGTCCGAGCTTCTGCGCATCTTCCATCTTCCGCTCGACACCGAGCCCGACGGGGGCGATCTGGCGGAGACGCTGGCCCAGATGATCCGCGATGAAACCGGGGCCGACTACGGCCTCGCCATCATCGGTCCGAACCCCTCGCCCGACATCGAGCCCGAAAAGAGCGCCAGCGCCCCCGCGGTGGGCGATACCTGCATCGCGCTTTCGACGGGAAAAGAGGTGCTCCACCACCGCGGCGGCTTCGGAGGAAACGAGCGTTTCATCCAGTCGCGCGTGCCCATCTTTGCCCTCGACCTGATCCGGAAGGCCCTTCTCGCAGACAGCTAGCCCCGATCCCGGAATTGCCATCCCCCCCCCCTCTCTCAAAGCGGATCCCCGGGCGGATTTTTGCCTGAAAATTAAGTAATTGTTTTAGAAAGAGTTACCTTGAAACGGAGGCTCCCTCCTTGCAATCGTATCGGGGGAGGGAGGCGTGGCGGATTTTTTTATTGTTGAATTTCATAATAACTTATATAATAGTGTTTTATGTAACTTTGTTCATGGAATAGTTTAGGTTTTTATGGCGCCCGCATGTTCCTCCGCCCAGAATATTGGCCGCAAAAACAATGCGTTACGAATTTCCCCCGATTCGCAGGAGGCGCTACTGGGTTTCCACGGAACCCACCGGAGGGCGCCGAAGACGGCTTTGGCCGCTCATCGGCCTTTTTGTCGTTTCTTTCTTGCTGGGTGGCTGCCAGTTCCTGGAAACGCCACTGCGGGCCCTCAAGCGCGTCTGGACGCCTTTCATTCAAAGTAGCGGCGACAAGGGGAAGCAGCCGGCCGAGGAGCGTGCGGCGAAAATCCCGCCCCCGGCACCCCCGGTTCCGGCAGGGGCCGAACCTTCCCTGCAAAGCGGCAAGAATCCTCCCCCGGACGCCATGCCCGATACGCCGGAGAGCCAGATCTTGGAGGCCCGCTTCACCACGCAGGACACCGCCTACGGCGTCCTGGAAGGGCAAAGTGTTTCCGCACAGGAGATCGCCGCTCTCATGGCGGCCAGCAGAGAAAGCCATCCCCTCTCGAAAATCCGTCCGGGCCACTGGTATGAGCTGGTCAAAGGGGCTGCGGGAGTGCACCGTTTCCTTCTTCAGGTGGACGATGAACGGCAGCTTCGGGTGTACCGGACCCGCTCGGGCGTCTTTCGGGCGAGGATGGAAAAGATTCCCTACGAGGTCGAGCTGGTCCGCCTGGAGGGTGCCATCGATGGCTCACTTTTCGGCACCGTATCGAAGAGCGGCGGCTCGCCGGTCGTTGCCCAGGAGCTGGTGGACATCTTCGGGTGGGTGATTGATTTTCACAAAGATCTGCACCCGGGGGACCGGATCAATGTCCTGCTGGAGATGCGCTCTTTCCAGGGCCGCCCGGCGGGGTTCGGGCGAATCCTGGCGGCAGAGATTGTCACGGGTGAGACCCGTCGCACGGCGATTTTCTTCGATCGCGGGGGCGCCGAGTATTATACGCCGGAGGGAGAAACTATTCGCCGCGCTTTTCTCCGCTCGCCGCTTCGCTACACGCGCATCAGCTCCAAGTTCTCCCGGCGCCGGTTTCATCCGGTTCTGAAGCGGTTCCGGCCGCACTACGGGGTGGACTATGCGGCGCCTCCGGGAACGCCTGTCCGCGCGGTGGCGGACGGGCAGGTGATCTGGGCGGGCTGGCGGGGCGCCGCTGGCAAGATGGTCCGGATTCGCCATGGGATGGGATTTGAAACTTCCTATCTTCACCTCTCACGGCTGGGCATGGGGGTGCGCCGGGGGGTGAAGGTGCAGCAGGGAAAGGTCATCGGTCATGTGGGTTCGACGGGCCTTTCCACCGGCCCCCATCTCGATTACCGAATCAAGAAGAATGGACGCCCCCTCGATCCGCTGAAGGCGGGGCTCCCCTCCGGGATGCCGGTTCCGAAAAAGCACCGGGAGGTCTTTTTCGGGGTGGTCCAGTTGCGGCAAAGGCAGTTGAATCTTTCGCCTTTTCTTGTAAGAAGGGGGTCGGACGTTGTGGCGATGCGCTCCCCGGTTCCTGGCTCCTAGGAAAAGGAAGGGTCCTCAGAATGCTCATTCCCTTTGAAGGCAAGATGCCCAAGGTGCACGAAACGGCCTGGATCGCGGAAACGGCCGTCCTGATCGGCGATGTTGAGATCGGCGAGGAGAGCGGCATCTGGTACGGCTGCGTGCTCCGGGGGGATGAGATGCCCGTGCGGATCGGGAAAAGGTCCAACGTGCAGGACGGCTCCATCCTTCATGTGGAAAACGGGCTTCACCCCTGCATCCTGGGCGATGACGTTTCCGTGGGCCACGGCGCCATCGTGCACGGCTGTGAGGTGGGCGATGGGGCGCTCATCGCGATGGGGGCGATCATCATGAACAATGTGAAGGTGGGCGAGGGCGCCGTGGTGGCCGCCGGCGCCGTGGTGACGGAGGGCAAAGTCGTCGAACCCGGCACGCTGTGGATGGGCACCCCGGCCCGGTATGTCCGCGATGTGAACGATGAAGAGCGCGAGCGCTTCGGAAAGACCCCCGTGGTGTACAGCCACCTGAAAGATCGTTACCGCAACGGCTAGTTTCTCGCTGAACTTCAACCCATGACACCCTCCTCCTCAGAGAAACCGGACGATCGGCCGCTTGCAGCCGTCGTGGATCTCGGTACGAACGCGGCCCGCCTCGCGATGGCACACCTCGACGCGCAGGGCCAACTCGTGTCCCATGGCCGGTGGCGCGAGTTGATCCGGCTCGGCGAGGGCGTCGCCGCAACGAAGCGGATCTCGCCGGATGCCTTTCGGCGCGGGCTGGCGTGTCTGGAGCGGTTTGTGCGGGTCATCGCGGCGCATCCGGTGGACCGTCTCGATGCCATTGCCACCAGCGTCCTGCGTGATGCCGTGAACGGGGTGGAGTTTTTGGAGGCGGCGAAGGAAGCGGGAATCCCGCTCCGCATCATCGGCGCCGAGGAGGAGGCGCGGCTGGCCCAGGCGGGGGCGCTTTCGAGTTTGGGCGCCATCCCCCCACGGGCGTTTGTCTTCGACATCGGCGGCGGGAGCCTGGAGCTGATCGAGGCGGAGGGAGAAGAGGCCCGGAAAGTGGCGAGCCTGCCCGCGGGGGTGGTCTATCTCACCGAGCGCCACCTGCGGGAGATGCCAACTCCGGCGGGGGAGGTAGCAACTTGTGTGGCCGAGGTCCGGAGGCTTTTGGCCGGCAGCGGCTTTTCCGCAATCGGGGATGATGCGGTCCCGTTGGTCGGTTGCGGCGGGACGGTGGCGCTCGCATGGTTTGTCCGGGAGGGCGCGCCGGGTTTGCAGGGGATCAACGGAGTGGAGCTGACCCGGGAGGAGATCTCGTCATGGATTCCCCGCTTCGCCGGCCTCAGCCGCGCTGCCCGAACGGAGCTTGAGGGTTTTGAGCCGGGCCGCGAAGATGTGGCCCTGGCCGGCCTGATTGTGGTCCGGGAGGTGATCGAGCGGCTCGGGAGGGAGAAATTCCGCGTCTCGACGGGAGGGGTGCGGGAGGGGCGCTTGCTGGAAATGTTGAAAGAGAATTAAATATATACAAATCAGGTATTTAAGGGGCATCTTTTTCGGGTCCGCCCCTTTCCTGTATTTGACAGGTCCAACCCGGTGTCCCTATATTCTGCTACCTGCCCTCCCCATCGGGTGTAGGGCCCGTTGCGAGGTTTGGCCCGGTTTGCTTGGCTGGGAGGAAAAGGGGCCGTGAAGGCTGACCTCGAGATTTCCCTTGTGCGCATTCCGGACGATGGTCTCGATCTCGATTTGGTGGTCGAGGCGGCCGATTTGGGGATTGAGGGAGAGGATTGGCCCCCGGCAACGGACATCCGGATCAGGGGCAGGCTGGAGAAGACAGGCGAGGAGGCTGTTTTTCGGGGAAGGGTCAGCGGCAAGCTCCTTTTGGTGTGCAGCCTGGGGCTGGCCGAGTTGCCGTTTCCCGTGGATGAGCCGCTGATGATCTATTTCCAGCCGTTGCCGGCGCATCGGCCGGTGGAAGAGGAGGAGGTCGAACTCGAAGAGCGGAGCCTCGACATTTCCTTCATCAAGGGGGGAAGGGTCGAACTCGCTCCCCCGGTTCGCGATATCATCGGGCTGGCCATCCCGATTCAGCCGAGGTGTCCGGGAAAGTGTCTCGGCGAGGCGCCCGAGATGTGCCGCCATCTGCTCGAAGGCGAGGGGGTGGGCGATAAGGAACACATAGATCCCCGCTGGGCGTCCCTTCGGGAGTGGAAGAGATAGGGACTTTTGGCCTCCATTTTCGGAGGCCGGAAATTTTGAAAGCAAGGAGGATTGAAAACATGGGACTTCCCAAACGCCGCCATTCGCAGACGCGGGGCCGCAAACGCAGAACCCACTACAAGGTCGCGACACCCACGGTTGCGCTTTGCTCCCATTGCGGCAAGGCCGTTCCGCCGCACCGGGTCTGCACGGCTTGTGGGCATTACAAAGGGAAAAAAGTTCTCGCTGTAAAGGAAGCCTAGCCGTTCCGAGTCTTTACGGAAGGGCGGCGCGGCACCGTCAATATGAAAATAGCCGTTGATGCCATGGGTGGCGATCACGCTCCTGCCGCTGTTGTCGAGGGGGCTCTGCTTGCCTACCGGGAGTTCGGGATTGAAACCATCCTGGTCGGGGTTCCCGAGCGGGTCGATGCCGAGATTGCCCGGCTGGCGGCGCGAGATGTTCCTTTTGAAATTCGGGAAGCGACCCAGGTCGTGGAAATGGGAGAGTCCCCTTCGAAGTCGTTTAAGAGCAAGCCTGACTCCTCCATCCGCGTGGCTGTTGAATTGGTGAAGGAGGGCGAGGCCGACGCCGTATTCAGCGCCGGGGACACCGGGGGCGCCTTTGTCGCCTCGTTACACATTCTGCAGCGGATGAAGGGCGTCATCCGGCCGGCCATCGCTGCCCTGATCCCGACCTTGAAGGGCTTTTCCGTCATGCTCGATGTCGGGGCCAACTTCGACCCCAAGGCGCAGCAATTGTTCCAGTACGGCATCATGGGCGCGGTATACAGTGAGGCGGTGCTCGGCAAGAAGAATCCGACCATCGGCCTGCTGAATGTCGGCGATGAAGACTCGAAGGGGACCGACTCGCTCAAAACCGCGTTTCAGCTCTTTCACCGGAGCGGGATGAACTTTGTGGGCAACGTGGAAGGCAACACCATCTTCCAGGGAGGCATGGACGTGATCGTGTGCGACGGATTTACCGGCAACGTCGCCCTCAAGGTCAGCGAGAGCCTCAGCGAGATGCTCACCTCCATCCTGCGGGAGGAGATTACCCAGTCCTGGCGGAACAAACTCGGGTATATGTTCCTGCAAAACGGGATAAAATCCATGCGGAAGCGCACCGACTACTCCGAGTACGGTGCCGCCCCGTTGCTGGGTTTGAACGGTTTGTGCACAATTGGGCATGGCCGGAGCAACGCCAAGGCCGTCAAAAACGCCCTGAAAACGACCGCCCATATTGTACGGCAACGGCTGGACGAGAGGATTCAGGAGCAGATTGACCAGCATCTCACCCTGCAGCGGAGTGCCGAGCGCGGCTGGAGACTGTGGAACCATATCCGTTCCGGCATTTTTCCGGGAGATAACTCAGAAGAAGAGTTGCCCGAGATCAAGGCCTGACCCGTACGCCCTTTCTTTTCGTCTTTAACCGGGAAAATCATCTATGCCTTCCTCAGCGATTCTCGGGATCGGCTCGAACCTGCCCGAGCAGGTTCTTACGAACAGTGATTTGGAAAAAATGGTGGACACCAGTGACCAGTGGATCCGTGAGCGGACGGGGATCCGGGAGCGCCGCATCGCTCCTCCCGACCAGGCCGCTTCGGAGCTTGCTGTTCCGGCGTGCGAAAGGGCGCTCGCAGAAGCGGGGCTCAATGCCAGCGACATCGACATCATCGTTCTCACGACGCTCACCCCGGATACGATGTGCCCCTCGGCGGACTGCTGGCTGCAGGCGCGGATCGGGGCCAGCCGCGCGGCGGCCTTCGATTTGAACGCGGCCTGCTCGGGCTTTATCTACGGGCTGCAAGTGAGCGACGCATATATCCGCTCGGGGCTGGCGAAGAATGTGTTGCTTGTTTCGGTGGAGATCATGTCCCGGGTGATCGATTGGTCCGATCGGGGCAGCAGCGTGCTCTGGGGCGACGGCGCGGGAGCAGTAGTGCTGGGGCCCGCCGAAAACGGCCGCCGCGGCGTCATTTACTCGAAGTTGTACAGCGACGGGAAGGACGGCGATATGATCGTCGTTGTGGGAGGAGGCTCCCGCAAGACTCCCATCACGGCCGAGGACGCCATGGCCAAGGAGCACACACTGAAGCTTCGCGGTCGAGAAACGTTCAAGACCGCCGTGCGCCACTTTTCGGATGTGTGCGTGGAGGCTCTCGAGGAAAATGGGATGAGCGTATCGGATGTGGACGTGTTCGTTCCGCATCAGGCGAACATCCGGATCATCGAAGCGGTGGCGAAGCGCATCGGTTTTTCCATGGATCGTGTCGTCGTGACGATTGATAAATATGGTAACATGTCTGCCGCTACCATCCCCGTGGCGTTGGACGAATGGGTAAGGGAAGGAAAGGTGCGCCAGGGGGACACCGTGTTGATGGCCGCCTTCGGCGGCGGACTCACTTGGGGAGCCGCCTTGGTGGAGTGGTAGGTGATATCGCCGGTTTCGGTATGAGTTTCCGCCCTGAGAAAATGAATGGTCTTCATTCGCTCGCATGGAAGGAGGGTGGCTTTCCTCTTTGTCTGACGGGCAGGTTCTTGGCATGAGTCACTCTGATGCATTGAACAACTTGCGGATTGCCTTTCTTTTTCCCGGGCAGGGTTCCCAGCATGTGGGGATGGGCAAGGATTTTTACGACCGCCATGCGTGGGCGCGGGAGCTCTACGATCAGGCCAGCGACATTCTCGGCTGGGACCTCGCCAAGCTCAGCTTTGAGGGACCGAAAGAGGAGCTGACCCTCACCTGCCATACCCAGCCCGCGATTCTGGTGCACAGCCATATTGCCCACCGTCTCCTCTCGGAGCGGGGGGTAGCCCCATACCTTGCGCTCGGCCACAGCCTGGGGGAGTACTCGGCCCTCCTCGCGGCCCGTGCCTTCGATTTTGAAAGTGCGCTCCATCTGGTGAAAGAGCGCGGCCGGTTCATGCACGAGGCGGTTCCCGTCGGGGGCGGCGCGATGGCGGCCCTCCTTGGGATAAGCAGCGAGGTGGCCGAAGCCATTTGCGGAGAGGTTGATGGCGTAGTGGAGGTGGCGAACTACAATGCGCCCGATCAGACGGTGATCTCCGGCACGCGAGAAGCGGTGGAAGCGGCCGTCGAGCTGGCCCGGGAGAGAGGTGTGCGAAAGGCCGTGATGCTGCCTGTGGGCGCACCTTTCCATTCCTCCCTCCTGGAGGAGGCCGCGGAAAGGATGAGCGAAGTCCTCGACGCATTCCCGTTTCGCCCGCTGGGGATTTCCGTCTACGCGAACGTGACGGGCCAGCGCATTTCGGATGCGGATGAGGCCCGCCAGCTCCTGAAAAAACAGGTCCGCTCTTCGGTCCGCTGGGTGGATTCGGTCCGCGCCGCCAGCGAAGACTCCTTTGACGCGGCAGTGGAGGTGGGGCCCGGGAAAGTGCTCTCCGGCCTGCATCGGCGGATTGTGAAAGATATCCCCGTATTCAATGTGGAGGATGAAGCGAGCCTGGAGAGCGCGGTTTCCGGCCTTTTTGAGTTGGCCGCGAAAAGGGCCGGAGAGGGTCCGGCCGGGGGATGATTGATTTTTCAACTAGTTCGGATAATCTTTCCCCCCGTTTTCGCGCCCTGGAGATACTCTCGCTTCATAAGGTTTCTCTGTTGTAATATTTGGCCTATAAACAGTGGGAAAGGGAGGGGAAGAGTCAGATCCCTCCCCGTTGTCTCGCGCGGGATTGTTGAGATGGGGAAGTGGGCGTTTTCCGCCCAGAAGGTTTTGGAAATTGTCAGGGGCGCACGAACCTTACCTGAAAGGGTGACGGGGCGTCTGAGTGGGAACTTTCTTTGTAAAAGTTCTCCGCAACGGATTTGGGAGGATAACGAGTGTCGGATATTGCCGAACAGGTCAAGGATATCATTGTGGAACAGTTAAGCGTGGATAGGGTCAAGGTGGTGCCCGAGGCTTCGTTTATCAACGATCTGGGTGCCGACTCTCTGGACACGGTTGAGCTGGTCATGGCTTTCGAGGAAAAGTTCGGCCTCGAAATTCCGGATGAGGACGCGGAGAAGATCACCTCGGTTCGGGATGCGATCAGCTATATCGAAGGCAAACAATAATAATACGGTTCCGAAAAGTATCTGCTCGATAATTGGAGAATAAAAGTGGCACAGTCAGACTGCCGGGTCGTTATCACAGGCATGGGCTTGCTGACGCCTCTCGGCATTGGCGTTGAGGAAAACTGGAAGGGGTTGATGGAGGGCAGATCCGGCATCGGGCCGGTGTCCCGGTTCAACCCCGAGCGCCTGCCGACAAAGATCAGCGGCGAGGTGAAGGGGTTCAACCCGGAAGACTACATCGACAGAAAAGAAATCAAGAAGATGGACACCTTCATCCAGTTTGTTCTGGCCTCGACGCACATGGCCTTTGAGAATGCGGGTCTTTCCACCCCGGACAAAGAGGTGGCCCCCCGGTATGGAGCCGTCATCGGCGTGGGGCTGGGGGGTCTGCCGGCCATCGAGAACTATATGGACGTCCTCGGAAATCACGGCCCGCGCCGGATCAGCCCGTTTTTCATCCCGATGCTCCTGGCCAATCTCGCCGCGGGCCAGGTGTCCGTCAGGTGGGGCCTGAAGGGGCCGAACACCTGCACGGTGACGGCCTGCGCGTCGGGGAACCACGCCATCGGCGATGCCATGAAGTTCATCCAAAGAGGCATCGCGGACGTGATGGTGGCCGGCGGCAGCGAATCCTGCATCACCGAGCTGGGCATGGGCGGCTTCTGCGCCATGCGCGCGCTCAGCACGCGGAACGATGAGCCCGAGCGGGCGAGCCGGCCCTTCGACGGCGAGCGCGATGGCTTCATCATGGGCGAGGGGTGCGGCATTCTCATCCTGGAGAGCGAGGAGCACGCCAAGGCCCGCGGCGCCCGGATCTACGCCGAGATTGGCGGCTACGGCCTCACCTCGGATGCCTTCCACATCACCTCCCCTGACCCCGAAGGGGACGGGGCCGCCCGGTGCATGCAGATGGCCATGGATGACGCCGGCGTCTCCGTCGAGAAGATCGATTACATCAACGCCCACGGGACTTCCACTGAACTCAACGACAAGCTCGAAACGGTCGCGATCAAAAAAACTTTCGGCGAACACGCCTACAAGATTCCGGTGAGTTCCACGAAGTCCATGACCGGCCACCTTCTGGGCGCGGCGGGCGGCGTCGAATCGTGCTACACCGTCATGGCCATCGACCGCAAGATCATCCCGCCCACGATCAACTACGAAAATCCTGACCCGGAATGCGATTTGGACTATGTGCCGAACAGCCCCCGGAAGGCGGATATCCGCTGCGCCTTGACGAATTCATTCGGGTTCGGCGGAACCAACGCCACCCTTCTCTATCGAAAGTACGAAACGAACGGTTCCTAGCGTCCCCGCCCCGCCTCGATAAGAAGCCGCGATGAACACTCAGGATTTAAGCCTCTCGGGCGATAGTTCCTCTTTGAAAGAGGAGGATGATTCGGCGCTGGAGGCAGTCGAATTCGCCATCGGGTACCGCTTCTCCGATCGTGCCCTTCTCCGGCAGGCCCTCACCCACCGTTCCTACGCCCAGGAACTGATGCCGCCCATCGAGGACAACCAGCGGCTCGAATTTCTGGGGGATGCGGTCTTGCAGTTGATCGTCACGGAGCGCCTGTGGCGCGAGCACGAAGAGGACGATGAGGGGGCCCTGACGCGGCAGCGCTCCGAGCGGGTGAGCGGCCATGCCCTCGCCAAGGCGTCGCGCCGGATGAATCTGTCCGACCACATCCTGCTCGGGAAGGGGGAGGAGAAAACGGCTGGCCGGCAAAAGCCCTCGATCCAGGCCGATGCCGTCGAGGCCCTGGTCGGCGCCATCTTCCTGGATGCGGGCTATGACACCTGTGCGGAGCGGGTCATGGAGTGGCTCTGGACCGGGAAAAAGCCCTCGGGAAATGTGGACTACAAGAGCCGGCTTCAGGAAGCCCTCCAGGGCATGGGGGGAAAGCCGCCGGTGTACAAAGTCGTTCAAGAGAGCGGTCCCGAGCACGAAAAAGTTTTCGAGGTTGAAGTGCGCTTTGACGGAAAAGTCTACGGCCGGGGAACCGGGACGACGAAAAAAAACGCCGAGCAGTTCGCCGCGCATGAATCCCTCCGCTTGCTGGGCGATGCAGACGTTTCCTCCGGGCCAAAAAAAGACGCCTGAAACAGTGAATTCTCCCTTTGCACCTGTCCGCCACTTTTGGTAGCGTAGTAAATCCTACCGCCCTTTTCGCACCCGCGCTGCCGGGCCGACTTCCGAGGTAACAGAGTTGAAATTCAAACGACTGGAAATGGTGGGGTTCAAATCGTTCGTTGACCGCACCGTCATCGAATTCGGCGATCGGTTGACGGCTGTGGTTGGCCCCAACGGCTGCGGCAAGAGCAATGTCTCCGACGCCATCCGGTGGGTGCTCGGCGAGCAGGCCCCCCGGGCCCTTCGGGCCAAGCGGATGGAGGACGTCATCTTCAACGGCAGCGCCGATCGCAAGCCATACGGCATGGCCGAGGTGTCCCTCACCATCAGCAACATCAAGGGGGTTGTTACCTCCCCCGAATACAAGGACTTCGAAGAACTCATCGTCACCCGCCGGCTCTACCGCTCCGGCGAGAGCGAATATCTCATCAACCGCAATCCGGCGCGGTTGAAGGACATCACCGACCTGTTTCTCGATACCGGGGTCTCCCTCGACACCTTCTCCATCGTCGAGCAGGGGCGGATCGAAGGCCTTGTCAACGCCAAGCCGCTCGACCGCCGCCTCCTGATCGAAGAGGCGGCGGGCATCATGAAATACAAGAGTCGCCGGAACGAAGCCCTCCGCAAGCTGGAGCTGGCCCAGGGCAACCTGCTTCGCGTGGCCGATGTCATGCGCGAGAAGGAATCGCGCCTGCGCTCGCTTCGCCGTCAGGCCAAGAAGGCGACCTTCTACAAGGAATACCAGCAGGAAGTCGAGGAGCTCTCGCTGCGCATTGCCGCCCTGGAGCTTTTGCGGCTCGAGGCGGAACTCAGCCCGGCCGAGGAGGAGTACACCCGCCTGAAGGGGCAGGAGGAACTCCTTCTCGCCAGCATTTCCGCGACAGAGGCCGACCGGGAACGGCTCCGCATCGAGTTGAGCGAGCGCTCCGAGAAGCTCGCCGAGACCCGGCGGCACGCGGTGGAGGTCGAGGGAGTTCTCCAGCGCCTGGACAACCGCCTGGAGC
>JAQBZT010000015.1 GCA_027622355.1 bacterium
GCGCCGAGGGCGTCCTGCACCTGCACCACGGGGGCCGCGATCTGTTCCGCGAATTCCCCCAGGAGCGCGACGGCACTCCGGCGGAGGACGCCCTTGCCCGCCACGATGACAGGGCGCTCCGCCTTGGCGAGCGCCTCGAGAATGGCCGCGATCTCGCGCTCCTCGGGTTCGGAGAATCGGGGTGCGAGGCAGACATAGGGGGCCACCTCGGCGGGCTCCGCCGTGATCATGTGGGGACTGGCGTTGGTCTCTCGCGGAAGCTCGATATGAACGGGGCCGGGCCGTCCGCTGCGGGCGATGTGAAAGGCGCGGGCCATGGCTTCGGGGATGTCCTCGATCCGGTTCACATGGAGACTGGCTTTCGTGATGTGCTCGAACATTTTGTGGGTGAAATAGGTGTCGTCCACCCCGTGGAAGGCTTCGAGGCCCGCTTCCGGCGGGACGGCGCCCGTGATGTGGACCATCGGACTGGCCGAGGCCATGGCCTGCGCAACGCCGCTGGTGGAGTTCAGGGCGCCGGGCCCCGCCGTGACGAGACAGACGCCGGGCTCTCCCGACAGTCTGCCGTGCACATCGGCCATGAAGGAGGTCGACGCCTCGATCTTACAAAGGATGAGCTGGATGTCGCTCTCGTAAATAATGGCATCGTAGATAGGGAGGATATGGCTGCCCGGAAGGGTGTAGACGTGTTTCACTCCTTCGGCTTTCAGGGAGGCGAGAACCGCCCTGCCGGTATGGAGTTTTCCGTTTTTCGTTTCCGCCATGGGTGGACCCCTTAGTTTCGCAATATGAAAAAGCCGCCCCGCCCCGGAAACAAGGCGGCATGCGCCGTCCTTTGTTGAGGGAAAAGCGCGGAATCTGTACCATAGATGAAAACCGGTTTTTGTTTCCACTGCGGATCTGGCTTGAGAGGGGGGGAGGATGTTTCGGATTACGCCGATACCGGATGAGGCCAAAGGAGATCATGAACCTTACTTCGAGCGCTCGCGGGCCCTGTGGGGGAGCGTCCCCAATTTTTTCAGGACGTTGGCCCACTCGCCGAAGGCCCTGCACCACATCATGGAGCTGAGCTACTCCCTTCGGAGCAACTGGAAAATCTCGCCCGAGAGAATGCGCCTCATGCAGCTGGCCATCGTCACCCCGAGCCGGATGAACCAGTGCCTGATATGAACGACCCACAACCAGGAGCTTGGTCAAGCTGCCGGTCTGAATCAGGATCATTACAGCGCGCTGGACGCGGGCTGGGAGTCGAGCGATCTGTTTGATAAGCGGGAGAAGGCGGTCATCCGCTGGGCCCGCGCGCTGACCCTCAACACGGCCCGCAATAACGATGCGGCCTTTGAAGCGATGCGGGCGCACTTCAGCGAACAGGAAATCGTCGAGCTCACCCTGTTCACATGCCTCTTCAACGCCTGGAATCGCCTTCAGGACGGATTCCGGAACGAGCTGGAGCCCCCCGAGGGGCGGATCAGCTGGCCGGCGGACTGGGAAAAAGAGGGCGCCTCCCGCTAGCGGCGGGGCCTTTTCCGAAGACACCGGGCTGGAGGTGTGGATGTCCGTACCCATCTTGTTGGCGATTCTGGGGATGTGCGCCCAGGGGGCCTCGGATTTTTTCTACAAAAGGGCGCAGAACAGGGGCATCGTCCTGGAAACTTATCTCCAGGTCGAGTGGATTCCCTTCGCGCTGGTCGCTCTCCTCTTCGGGTATCTCAACGGCGATCTGGAGCCGAACCGGGCTTCCCTCATCTACGGCCCCATCTTCGGTGTTTTCTCCTTCATCGCCATTTTTTTGTTCGTGAGCAGCCTCCGGGAAGGCGAGGCGAGCATTAACACGCTCATTTTCCGCCTCAATTTTGTTCTCGTCGCCTTTTTCGCGATTCTTTTTCTGGGGGAGCGCTGGACCATTTCCCTGACCGCCGGCCTGGTCTTCGCCGGCCTGGCCATCGCCAGCACCGCGGTCATGGGCAGAAGCCGGTCCCCGGCGGGAGGCGGTGGTGGGAGGAGAGGCCTTTCGTCGCGCTCTTTGGCGCTTGTGCTCTCTGGCATGTTCTTTTTCTCTGTCGTGAACGTCATCTTCAAGGTGAGTGTGGTGAACGGCGGCAACGTCCCGTTCCTCATCGTATTCGGTGCCTGCAGTTGGAGCGTGGCAGCGTTCATTCTGATGGTGGCGAGAGGGCGGTACGGCTTCCCGCCGGGCAACTGGATTTATTTTCCCATCACCGGAAGCCTCAAGTCGGTGTCTTTCTTTTGTCTGCTCACTTCATTTCGGCTGGGCGGAAACGCGAGCGCGGTAGTGCCCATCGTGCAGATGAGCTTCGTGCTCACGGCCATTTTGGCGGCTGTTTTTCTGGGGGAGACGTTTAATCGATGGAAGTGGGCCGGGCTTGGATTCGCCGCCCTGGCCATCTTGGCGCTCTCGTCATAAGTCCGGGGAAGGGGAGGCGGCTTGAGTCTTTGTCGGGTTCGGGTAGAATACCGGCAGGGTGCGGATTTCAACATGCCAAGGGGATTTATTGATGAATGATAAGCGTCTTTTTCAGAGGTTCGGCTCGCCGCAGGAAGTGGACGGATCGCCTTCTTTGCTGATTTTCGTTCCGGAGATTTCCGAGGCGGCGCTGACGCCGGATGATTTCAGCGCGGGCGGCTTCAAGGTGCACTCCCCGAAACAGCTCGAGCCGGGCACTCTTCTCTCCTGTACCATCCGCTCCGGCGATGTCGCCATCGAGGGCTGCAAGGCGCAGGTGGCGTGGGTGGAGGAATCCTCCGACGGCAATGGGTGCATGGTGGGCATCGCACTCGACATTTCCGAAGAAGTCAGAGACAACTTTTCTTCGATTTTGACGGCCATCCTCAGTGGCGAGACGCCGGAAAGCCTATAGGCTCGACGCTTCCCTGAACCATCCTACCGGAAGCCGGCGCCCCCGTTGACCTTGACCGTATCCCCCGTCATGAAAGGGCAGGCGTCCGAACACATGAAGAGCACCAGCTCGCCGATCTCCTCGGGGGTCCCCATCCGCCCCATCGGGATCGAGGCGCTCATTCTTTCCCACAACTCCTCTGAAGCGCTTCTCTGAAAGGGCGTATCCACGTATCCCGCCGAGATCGACAGGCAGCGGATGCCCCGGTCGGCGAATTCGCGGGCGATCCCGAGCGTCATCGTGGTCACCGCCCCCTTGGCCGCCCCGTAATGGACGGCGATGCCCGGGGCCCCGTTGAGATGGGCCATGCTCGCCATGTTGACGATGACCCCGCCGCCGCCCGCCAGCATCTCGGGGAGCACGGCCTGTGTGCAGTAGAACGTGCCCTTGACGTTCAGATCGAACGTCTTGTCCCAGGTGTCGTCATCAATTTCCAGAAACTTGCAGCGCCGCACAATGCTGCCGGCGGAGTTGAACAGGAAATGGATTTTGCCGAATTCACGCTTTCCAAGGCGCACCATCTCCCCGGCATCCTCGCGGCGCGTCACGTCCATGGCAAAAGGCAGTGCGGCGCCCCCAAACCGGGAGACTTCATCGGCGATTCGGCGTGCGCCCACCGCGTCGAGATCGGCACAAAGCACATTCGCCCCTTCGCGGGCGAAGATGCGGGCGGTGGCCCGGCCGATCCCGCTGGCGGCGCCGGTGATGAGTATCGTTTTACCGCTGAAGTAGTCTGGCGTTTTGACCATGGTATTTCCTCCGACAATTCCGGGTGGCGTAGGGGAGACATTGTATCGCCTCCGGGGGAAAATGTGCGATGATGCGCGCCATTCGCGCTCTCTTTGTTCGGGACGTTCACGGAATGACGCCAGTCAATCCCAGAAAATCTTCCGTGATCTATTACGGATGGGTCATTATCTGGCTCTCGTTCATGACGATGGCGTTTCACTCGACGGCCCGCTTTTCGTTTTCCATTTTCCAGATTCCGCTGATCGGGGAGTTCAACTGGTCGCGAGCGGCGCTGGGCGGGGCGTATTCGCTGAACATGTTTCTGCACGGCTTCATGGCGCCGGTAACGGGCTCCCTCATGGACCGCTACGGGCCGCGGCGGGTGATGCCCTGGGGGTCGGTGTTCGTCGGCGCGGCGCTCGCCTTCGGGTGGTTCATCACCTCGCTGTGGCACGTCTACCTGTTGACCGGCCTGATTATGGGGATAGGGAGTGCCCTGAGCGGCTACCCGATGCATGCCGCCATCGTGCCCCGCTGGTTTCGGCGCAAGCGGGGGATGGCCGTCGGCATTGTTCTGTCGGGAATCGGGATAGGGGGACTCATGCTCTCGCCCACCATCGAGCGCCTGATCGCCCATTTCAGCTGGCGGCACGCCTACCTCGCTTACGGCCTCTTTGTTCTGCTCGTGCTCGCCCCGCTGAATTTTTTCCTTGTCCGGAACCGCCCGGAGGAGGTGGGGCAGGCGGTTGACGGTCTTCCGCCGCGGGAGGAGGACCCGGCCTCGTCTCCATCGGCCGAAGCGCGCGTGGGCCTTCGGGAAGCCCTCTCGGCCGTGCGGGGGGACTCCCGGTTCACCGCCCTCGTCCTGATGAGCTTCATCACGGGCCTTCACATGAACACCATGATGAGCCACATGGCGCTCTATCTGGTGGATCAGAACTACGGACTCTCCCTGGCCGCCATCATTTTGGGGATCACGGGCTTTCTCCGTATGTTCGGAAGCATATCCATGGGCTGGCTCAGCGACCGCATGGGGCGGATTCGCGCCCTGAACATCTCCTACGGGATTGCCGCCGCGGGACTTCTTTTGACTCTCCTCATCCCGCAGCTGGGCTATCTCCCGATCCTGGGATTCCTCTTCGGGATCATCTACGGGTTCGGGATGGGCGGGATGGCCTCGATCTCTGCCGCCCTGTCGTCCGATATATTCGATCGGCGGGTCATCGGGATGGTGATGGGCGTTTTCGAGATATGCTTCGCGATCGGCGGCATCGTCGGGCCGCCCCTCGCCGGCCTCGCGTTCGATCTGACGGGAAGCTATTCCATCCCCATCACGGTGCTGATCGCCGCGATGGTTCTTCACATATTCATCGCGGCAAGGGTGACGGTGGCGCGGGCGGACTAAAAGGCCGGCCCCTTCGCGCCATCTTCCGGAACGATCGCTGTACCATCTCCAGATTGGCGGCGCACCGGAACCCAAAATAAGCATGGCCGGTGTCGAGCCTTCCCGGATCGACCGGGGTGCGCGAGGTGGCGGTCAGGCCCTCGGCATCGCTCGATGAGGTTCCGCCCCGGGCGACCCGGGTATCCTCGGTCTTCAGGTTCTCTCTGCCGTCGCGGCTCTGGTAGGGGTATTTCCGGTAGAGCGAGCGGGTCCACTCCCACACCTGGCCGGCCATGTCGAGGACGCCGTAGGGGCTTGCGCCCTTGGGGTAGCGGCCGACCGGGACGGTCTCGCCGTGAAAGCCGCCGAAGAAGGCCAGCTCCTGGGTGGGCGGCTGGTTTCCCCAGGGATAGAGTCTCCCGTCGGTCCCGCGGGCGGCTTTTTCCCACTCGGCCTCGCTGGGGAGGCGTTTCCCCCGCCAGCGGCAGTAGGCGACGGCCCCGTGCCAGCTCAGCTCCGCGGCCGGGTAGTTCTCAAAACCCTTGTCGGCCGTCCAAACGCCGCCCCGGCGATGAATGCGCGCATCCGGGTCGGGGGCGTCGAGATACATCTCGCCCAGCGGGCCGAGGTGGCTCTTCGCCCGGATGAATTCGGCGTATTCGGATACCCGCACCAGGTTGCGGTCGATGTAAAAGGCGGAGAGATAGACCTGGTGCGCGGGTTTTTCATCGTCCGGACCGTTGTCTCTTCCCATCTGGAAGGGGCCCGCGGGGATGAGGACCATCCCGGCGTATTTCCCCTCCGCCGGGGCCGCGCCCGCAGGGGGCAGGGCCACTCCGGAGAGGGTCATCCACACTAGAGCGGCGACAGCGATCCTGGGCATCGGAGGCATCTCCCGCAGGGGTTTGGGCGGCGCCTGGGATTATAGCCGTTGCAGGTCCTCTCCGGCGATCACCTCTCCGCCAAAATGCTTGGCGACTTCCGCGCAAAGAGCGTCCCGCGCCGCCATCGGCGGCAGGATGTGGGACATGGCGACGGTCTTGACGCCGGCCGCCGCGGCGGTTTTTCCCACCTCCTCGGGGGAGGCGTGGTGGGCGGCGATGATCTTGGCCTGCTCCGGCGTCTGTCCCATCTTCTCGACGATCTCCGAGGCGATGCAGGGGTGCATCACGAGAACGTCCGCCCCCTGGGCGAAGGGCACCAGTTTCTCTGTGGGCCCCCCGTCGCTCGCCAGGACAATCGCGCGCCCATCCGCCTCGAAGCGGTAGGAGAGCATGTCCGCCACGTTCCCGTGGTGGGTGGTGTGGTCCACCCGGATTTTGATGCCGTCCACCTCGAGCGCATCGCCCGGCGCGAGGACCCGGGTCTCGATCTCGCAGCCATGGCGGGGCCTTCCCTCGGCGACGCGGACCTCGATGTCGTACTCGTAGTAGGCGAGCATTCTTTCGACGATCTGCGTGACCGGGGCGGGGCCGTAGACCCGGAGCGGGGTCTTAGCGCCGAGGATCCAGCGCGTAATGAAAAAATCCCCGAAGCCGGTGTAGTGGTCCGAGTGGAAGTGGGTGAAGAAAAGATGATCCACCTGGGGGACTTTGAAGCCGGCCGCGGTGATCTGGCGGGGGACGTTCCGGCCCGCGTCCACGAGGTAGAGCTTGTCGCCCAAAACGATGCCGTCCGCCTGCCCGCTGGTCTTGGGGAAGGGGGGCGGGGCGCCGGTGCCGAGCAAAACGAGTTCCATGGAGTTTCCTTTCCGAGCGAGTTTTTTCTAAGATTTCAGGCCGGATTCTTCAATGGCCTGGGCGATGAGTTCCGGGTGTTCGGGGGAAACGAGGTGGACGCCCGAGACGCCGGAAATTTCCGAGATTTCCTGCAGCATCTCGGCGCAAATTCTCATTCCTTCCTGTTCCGGCTCGGAAGCCGCCCGCAGGCGGCGGATCACCTCATCGGGCATGTGCAGCCCCCTATAGTTTTCGCGCATCCAGAGGGCGGTCTGGTGCGAGGGCAACAGGGCGAGGCTGACGAGCGCGAACATTTTCCCGGAAATCCCGTTGTCGTTGAGCCTGGAGATATAGCGCCGGATGGCGGCGGTGTCGAAGCAAAGCTGCGTCTGGATGAAATGGGCGCCCGCGCCGGCCTTGGGCTTCAGTTGCGCGAGCCATTCTTTCTCGGGCTCCATCTCGGGAAAATCCGAGGTCCCGATGAAGAATTGGGGGGGCGCATCAATGGGGTAGCGGGACGGCAATATCCCCCCGCTCGTCATCTTCAAACCCTCGGAGGGGAGCACCCCTTTCTCCGCCATCTCCGAAACCAGGCGGATCAGTTCGGCGGGCGCGGCATCGGAGGCGCGCCTTCGGTGCGTCCGCCCGCCGGCGGATTGGTTCTCGCTCTGGAGGATCAGGATGTTGTGAATGCCCAGAACGGCGGCGCCCAGAATGTCGTTCAGCATGGCGACCCGGTTCCGGCTTTCGCAGGAAAACTGGAGGATCGGCTCGATGCCGCTTGCGGCCAGCACCGCGGCGCAGGCGAGGCCGGAAACCTGATAGTGGGCGCCGCCCGTGTCCCGCACGTTCAGGGCGTTCACGCATTCGCGGAGCGGCGCGGCCTGGGCGAGAATGGAATCCGGACTGCCGGAGGCGGGCGGCTTCATGTCCGCCGTCAGGGCGAATTCCCCGGCCAGCAGATTCCGCACCAGCCGGCTCTGCACCGGCAAAGAAACCGCGTTCCGCATCCGTCTGCCTCCCTGTTTTTCCGCTGTTCCTGTTTATTCTAGGCCTTCCGGCCGGTCCCGCCAACTTCCCCCGCGGCGGCCGGGCCGGAATTGCCGATTCCGGGCGCGTGCCGTATAACAGGGCCCATCGCATTCAAAACCCTGCATTGTCGCCCACCTATTGAATGGAGTGCCCGAAATGCTCACCGCGACCAAGGATATCGTGCTGCCCACTTCCATCATCGGCTCTTTGCCCCGGCCGGCCTGGTACACCCAGAACCTGGGAAGGAACTCGTTTCTGGCGGCCATGACCAATTCCAACTACCGCGAGCAGTACATTGACGCGGTTTCGGTCTATCTGCGGGATCAGGAGTGCGCCGGGCTGGATATCCTCACCGACGGCGACGCCCACTACGATGAAGAGGTGTGCGGACAGAGCTGGACCACGTATCCGATCTACCACATGGACGGATTCAGCCGGGAGCTCGAGCAGCCGGTGCAGCCCCATGCCATGGCGGTCAAGTTTCCTCCGGGCCACATTCTGCACGATTACCTCGAATCGCGGATCATCCCGAGACTCTCCGGCCCCGTCGGCCGCGGAAATCTGCAGTACGCCCCCATGTGGAAAACGGCCCAGCGCCTGACCAAAAAGCCCGTCAAGTTCGGGACGATCACGGCCGAAATCCTGGCGATGTCGATCCAGGACGATCACTACAAGGACGTGCGCGAGCGGGTCATGGCCTTCAGCGATGCGCTGAACGCGGAGCTGACGGAACTCGTCGCCGCCGGCTGCCCGGTCATCCAGATGGAGGAGCCGCAGATTCACATGTATGCCGCACGCGGCGTCAAGGACGGGCCCATCACGCCGGATTTCCTGGTGGAAGTCTTCAACAACACAGTGAAAGGACTGCGCGAGAAGGCCGAGGTGTGGTGCCATACCTGCTGGGGCAATCCCGCCCAGCAGCGGATGTTCGATGAGGTCCAGAAGTACGAGCCCTCGCTCGAGTACTACAACCAGATCGACGCCGATCTCATTACGTTCGAATCGTGCAGCTCCGGCCGGGCGGAACTCGATGTGATCGGCGAGCGTATCAAGGGTATGAAAATCGGTGTCGGCGTGATCGATCACCACGGGCTGCAGGTGGAGCGGCCCGAGGAAGTCGCGGATCACATTCGCGAGGCCCTGAAGCACATCCCCGCCGAGCGGCTGGTCGTCGTATCGGACTGCGGGATGGGCCGCGAGGGCATGAGCCGCCGGCACGCCCGCTACAAAATCGCCGCGCTCGTGCAGGGCACGAACATCGTCCGCAAGGAGATCGGGGCGCCCGAGGCGGAATGCCTGATGACCGAACCGCGGTATTCGCTGACGAAGCGCCAGGAAGCCTAGCCCCCGAAAGCGGGAGGTCTCCGCCGGGCGCTAGCCGATTTTTACCGAGCCCTGCGTCTGGCGGCGCATATCCCACCACACCCATTTCGCGGGCTTTAGCGTGATGCGCACGCGGATCTTCTTGGCCGTGGGGGTTTCCTTGTAGGTCTCCCACATCTCGGGCCCGAAGAACTGATCGATAATCCGCTTCATCCCGTCGTGATCGGTACCGAGCACCTCGGAGACTTCCGCGTTCCCTTCGACGGTGACGCAGCGGAAGGGGGGCTCGGCATCGTCAATGCACAGCGTGAGGGCCGGGTTTTTTTTCAGATTCTTCACCGTCACCGAATCCGCGCCCGTGCTGAGGAAGAACGATCCGTCCTCCGGATAGAACTTGTAGCAGAGCGGGACGACGTGCGCAGTGCCGTTCGGCCGCACGGTGCAGACCCGGACCATCCTTCCCCGGTCGGATAGAAACGCATCCATTTCGGTGGGACGCTCGGCCATGTTCTGCCTCCTTGAATGATATGAGAGATGTCTCTGCCGGCGCCCGCGGGAGCGGCGGCGGATCAGGGATGTCATATTTTCGGCGTCGGCCCGATTTTAACACGATTGCTCGCACTTCTTCTTTTCATCTTTCCTGGATTTCAGAGGGGGATTTGGACATGAAAATGTCAAAATGTTTCACGGGAAAAATTGAAAGGGAGAGGGTGCACATGCCGATCGAGCAGGGCCTGGTACCGGGGAGTCATCCCCGGAGCCGGGAAATAATGAAACGATTTTTAGGACGATATCGAATAAAAAAGATAAAAAGATAGAAAAAGATGAAATAAATGACCTTGTGATTCTTCCCTCGAATGATAGGCTGGGGGCCCTTCTCGCAGGGAAAAAGGCGTTCGGTTGCATCCGATCGGCAGGTGGAGAATCGGTATCCTTTTGTATCGGAAAGGGTTGAGCGTGAAGGTGTGGATTCCGTCCTTGAAAATGGACCGCAAGTTGTGGCGGGCCGTGCTCCTCGCCCTTTTGGCGGCGGCTGTGTTGCTGCCAAGCCGAGGGGTGGCGCGCTTTACGGGCCCCATCGCCCGGCTGATGGCCATTCGCCATGCCCACTATGCGGGTCAGGATTTCTCCCGCCTCGTTTTTGATGTGGAAGGCGCCGGAAAGCTCAGCTTTCTTCCCGCAGAGGTAAAGGGGAATACCGTGGTCCTCCGTTTCGAGGGGGCCGACGCCGACCTCTCGCTTCTGCGTTGCCGGACGCCCGGCCGAAGGGTGGCGCGACTGGAGGAAAACGCCTCCGGGTCGCTCTTGTGCCTGATCGAAGGGGAACTCATCGAGTCAATCGAGATCCGCCGTGTGCCGGAAAATGCGCTTCTCCTTATCATCCATGTCCCCTCGGTGCCGGCCCGGATGCTCGCCTACCGGCGGGAGACTCTGCGGGGAACCCTCCGTCGGCCGGAGGCGGCCGGGAAAATGCGCCACGTCATCGATCTGAGTCCCATGGGGTCTGGTGCGGCTCCCCGAGGCAAATGGACGGCCCTCCCGCACTTTCCGCCTCCCGCTCTTGCCCGCGGAGGAGACCCCCCCCCTCATGCGGGCCGTCTCGGTTGCGGGGGATGGCGGTGTGTGGGCGCGCCGCAACGGCAACGGGCACCATCCCGGCGGCGACCAAAGCGAAAAGGATTTTCTCCGGCATGTTTCCACCTCCTTGCCCATCATTCCGAAGCGGGTACCACTCGGGACCGCCCCCTCGGCCAATGGGAACTCCGCTGCGGATGCGCCCTCCTTCGCGGGGAAGAAAGAACTGAAAACGGCGCGTCAACGGGGAGGGGTTACCCAGCTCAGCGAGAATGGGAGCGCGTCGGACATTGATCTCTCCGATCCGCCGCCCATACGGAAAAAACCCGAGCCCCTCTTTCTGCCGGGAATGGTCAATCCACTCACCAGCGCTATGCAGGGCAACACTCAGCTTGCCGCGGTGCAGACGGCCAAGACAGCCACAGAACTTTGGCTTCCGCGCATCATCGGCCATGACCTGCCGGAGATCGGAGGCGGTCTTCCCGATTGGATGAAGCGCATCGAGTTCGAATGGGACGTCACCGAGGGAGAAAAGTCCCGCTTGGCCCTCTGGACGGTCCAGCCGCTCCTGCAGAGCGAGAAACAGACGGACACCCTGTTTACCCAGCTCCAGCTCGGCAATATCTCCGGCCTCGGAGGCGGGGACATGACGCTCAACGCCGGTCTTGGCTACCGCAGGCTCCTGGCCGAGAACACCGCCCTCGCGGGGGTGAACATTTTTTACGATGTCGCCACAGAGAACGACCACCGGCGCCTCGGTTACGGCGGCGAACTCAAGTGGAACGCCTTCGATTTCCGGTCAAACTTCTATGTCCCCCTCTCTGATCGCCACTCGATTGGAAACGGCATCCTCGAGGAGGCGCTCGCGGGGCACGATTTCGAGATCACCTCCCAGATTCCCTATCTTCCCTGGGCCCGGGTGCACGTCGCCTGGTTCTTCTGGAACGCCAAGGAGTCAAGAAACATCACGGGCAGCCGCTACACGCTCGAGCTGGACGCGCATCCCAACTTGCAGGTCGAGTTCGGCCTCCAGGACGACAACCGGACCGACAAGACCTTCTTCGCGCAATTCCGTTTTCGGTTCGCCTCCGAGAAGATTCCGGCGGCGACCCGCTCCCGCGGCTTCGACACGGTGGCGTTCCGCCCCCGCGACATGCGCGACCAGACGCTCCACCGCGTGCGGCGGACCAACACCATCGTCGTCGAGCGGCTTTCCACCGTCCTCAGCGGCGGCGGCATCGTCATCACGCGCGGGAACTAGCGGAGCTTGGGGCGGATGCGGGAAGACATGATTTTTGCCAGGAGCAAGAAAATGGCCCGCAAGGGGACGGGGAGGGAAGGCATCGGCGGGCGTCGCCTTATCGCGGCGGCGGCGTTCGTGCTTTTCACGGCACTCGTCCCCGCCGCCGCCCAGGCCGCCCTCGGCACCGGCGCCGCCACCCAGTTCCTCATCACCGTCAACGCCGTGGCCCTTTGCACCAATGCCACCTGCACCCAGAAGGCCGAGCTCGGCCGCGGCACCAAGACGTTTGATATCGCCTCGGTCGCCGTCGGCAGCGCGGTGGGCTCGTTCTCGCAGGTCAACAACCTGGTGAAGAACGTCACCTACACCCATGTCCAGGTGGAGATCGGCCGCTCCTACACGCTGACCGGCTCGGTCGCCTTCGGCGCGGACACCTGCTTTACGGACGCCAGCGCGCCGTCGGGCTCGACGACCATCCCCAGCAGGGGCAAGCACAACTCCGCGCCGGCGACTCCCCAAACCCTCTTTTTGCCTGATGCCGGGGCTTTTGGAGGCAACCCCACGCAGGCCGCCTACGACGCCGCCGGCGTCGCGTTGCTCGGCCCGGCCACCGCGGCCGCCGTCCTCCCCTTGACCCAACCCTTCACCGCGGTGGACAAGGCCCCGACCATTTCCGTCGCCTTCAACACCCAGAGCGCCCTGGGCGCCTTCTTTACGGCCCCTTCCACATGTTTCATGTTTGTCGAGGCTCCGAGCGTCACCATCTCCATTACGACCCCCTAGTCAATTATCGGGGGGAGAGCCGTCAGCTATCGGGGCAGGAGCCGCCAGCGGGAAGTCTGCATGCGTAAACCCACCGGGAGATAAAATTCGGAGGAGGGATTTTCGGTGATGGAAAGCCGTGGCAGCAAGCGCAGCTTCATGTGGTTTCGCGTGGAGGAAGGGCAAAGAGGCCTGGAGAGTCCGCCCTTGCGGGTGGCGGTGTCCGACGTGACGGATGCTCCTGTCGTCCCGGAGGATTTCGGCACGGGCGGCTTCCGCTTCACCGCGGGAAAGCCCGCCGTGCCGGGCGATCCGGTTGAGGTTTCCGTGCGCGTGGGGGAGTCGTCTCTGGAAGTCTGTAAGGGGAACGTCATTTGGCGCCAGGAGTGCGCGGGGGCGGGCTGGACCACTGGCGTTGCCGTGCAGATGAGCGATGACCAAAGAGATCGGCTCTCTTCCCATCTGACGAAATTTCTGGCGGAAAAGAGAATTCAACAAATCGAGGAAGACTGAAATATCTCTTTGCCTTTGGGCGAGAGGCAGGCGTTTTGCCATCAAACGTGTTTTCTCTTGATCCGGCGGGCAGGCTTTCCACTTTATCTTCCAATCTGAAAATTCCTGTTTTTCCTGCGAACTCACGCGGCTCAATTTTATCAATTTCTTCCCATAAGTCGGCTGTCGCTGCCGGAAATAATGATTGAATGGATATATAGTATCAGTAAATGTCCGATGCGATATCGCTGTTTCAATCCGGGCCATGTCTCATCGTTCGCGCAGGAATTTGCGCTGGGGGAAGAAGTGATGAATGAACCGCCCATTGGCAGTGTCGTCCGCAAAAAGGAAAGAGGAAACGTCTGGGTCGTGGAAGACGAGGAAGACGTCCGCCATCTTCTCGGGGAGCAGCTCGAGTCGCGGGGCTACCGGGCCACGCTTTTGCGCGACGGGTATGAATTTTTGGAGATGGTGAAGGCGAAGTCGCTTCCCCTTCCCGATTCGATCATCTGCGACTGGCACTTGGAGCCACGGGACCAGAAACTTCCCCGCATAGACGCCCCGGCCGTTTTGCGCATGGCCGAGCATCACTTTCCCAAAACCCCGGTGATAGTCATCACCGGCTGGCATAAGAGTCTCGATGATCTCCACAAAGTGATGCTCTGCGGTGCCCGGGCCTTTTTGACCAAACCATATACGCTTGAGGAGCTTCTCGATAAGCTCTCCGCCGTGACCCGGGCAAAAGCGCCGCCCCAAAACAGGCCCCGGCCGGTGTCGAAGCAGGAGGCTGTCCGGATAGAGCCGAAACTTGTCCAGAAGGGAAGGGATGTCCCCGCGGGGAACGGGCGCACCGCCGAAGGAGCGGGCCGAAATCTCCCGGCCCCAAAGGTGGGCGCGACCAACGGGGTACCGTCTCCGGCGGCATCGGCATCCGAAATCGAACCCCGGCACCTCCCGCCGGCGGAAGAGCTCCTGGAGGAGGATGTGGTCCGTGATTATGCCGTGTCATTCGAGGATCTCATCACAGACTTCGAGGAGGGCCTGCTCGTGCTCGAGAGTCATTTCGAGAACGGACAGCTCGAGGATTTCGCGGGTGCGTTCGAGGTGGCGCAGAGGGGCTACCGCGCGCTCCATACGCTGAAGGGCAATGCGGGATTCCTGAAGGCCTACCATTCCCAAAAACTGATCCACCGCCTCGAGGACATTCTCGGCGATGTGCGGACGCACCTTGGCAGCCTGAACGCGGCTCTCGTCCGGCGCCTCATCGATCATTTTTTGGTGGGGAAAGATGTCCTGACGGGGATTTGCAGCTTCATGCAAACCCACAGGAGAGAATCGGGATATGAGACGACGCCGGCGTACGGTCTGTACGAGCGCTTGCTGAGCGACATTGACACCCTGGGCAAGGAGTTCCAAAAAGTCGGCTCCGGCGCGAAGGAAGAAGCCGGGACTTTCGACGACATGTTTTGAGGAGGGAAGAAGATTGGCCAATCGGGTCCGTGTACTTTCCGCGGATGATACGCATCTGAATTTTCTGAAAATGCGGTTTTCCACCATTGCCCGTGAAAGGGAAAATGCCGATACGTACGTCTACGAGATGATTGCCGAGGCACTCAACGGGTTCGAATTGATCGATGCCTACAACGTGCTCGTCGCGAGCGGAGATCCTCCCGATCTGATCACGCTCGACATTGAAATGCCGAAGGCCGATGGGTTGTGGACGCTGCATGAATTGTCCAAACGCTACCATCCCCATCCGCCGGTGGTGATGGTGAGTTCGCTCGATGACGAGGAGGTCCGCATCAAGTATAGCGAGTCTCTCGCCGCCTATGACAAGCAGCGCGGGGACATGCCCGATGCCAAAAAAAGGGAGCTACTCGCAAAGGTGGCGGACCGGATACGGGCGGGACAGGTGGAGCCGGGGAAGGTGAACACGCTGGTGGATGCGGGTCTCCGGCTGGGATACGACCCGATCCGGCTTGCCGAGTATCTGGGCGCGAAGGGCTATGTGGTGAAGCCCTACAAAACGTCCGAGCAGGTGACGTCTGTCCTCGACAATGCGCTGGCGTCAAAGAACGGGCGGTTTTTGACGGGAAAATCCTCCTAGCGCCTCCGGCCGAAATGCTTTGCCATGCCCGGTACTCATGCGTAAAGTGGGGTCCCCGGGGTTTTCCCGGGAGGGGAGGGCGCGCGCATGGCAGCCGGAACGCGGGGAAAGCCGTTTCTTCTTTCTGCCTTTTTGTTGATTCTGGCCGCCGCCTGGCTGGCAGGCTCCGTGCTGATCTGGTGGGTGGCCGCCGGGCCTTTCACCGTGCTCTCGACCGTAAAAAATCCGTCCATCGCGGAGAAGTTCCGGGAAATCCCGGAGGCGCGCCGCGCTCAGGTGTTGCGCCACGCGGCGGGCGAGATCAACCGACGGCTTTTCCGTGGCTGGAACGTTGCCCAACTCTCGGGCGGTCTCGTGCTTCTGATCCTGCTTGCGGCGGGGCGGTGGCGGGGGGCACATTTCGGAGTGTTTGGCCTTTTCGCCGTCCTTTCCTTCCTCCTTGTCGTTTCGCACGCTTTCTGGATGGCTCCGGTGATTGAAACCCTGGGGCGCTCCCTGGATTTCGCTGACCGGGCGCTCCTCGCCGAATCGGTCAGGCGGTTTGGCTGGTACCACCGGGCGTACGTGATTTCGGATATGGTGAAGGCCGGACTCCTTCTGGCCGGGCTTTCGCTTCTCCTTCGGCGCGGCGCAGGATGAGGACTTTCACCTCCTGTTTTGCGAAACTTTCTTGCCGGTGAAAAATTCTCGTAATTTCAGACGAACACTGTTTTTTCCGATGTGATTGTCACCCCATTCCATATTAGAATGCGCCCAGTAGTACCTCTGCCGCTGCGGGAGCGTTTTTGATGGCGCGCCGCGAAACACTGGACGCACGAAATTCCAGACGCTTTCCTCTCTCCGGCCGGATGCTTTTCGCCGTCCTTGGGGGCGTTTTCGGACTCGCCCTCTGGGCCTCCCCGCCCCCCGCGCACGGCGCGCCCATGTGCCAGCCGGGTTTCGTCCGCCACGACGGCCAGGTGGTGCCCGTCAGCTGGAGCGGGGCCCCGGTGCGCACCGCCGCCATTCCGCAGGGGGCAGTGCGAATTCGCTATCTGGCGCACTCCAGCTTTGAAATCATTTCGCCGGACGGAACGCGCGTCCTGACAGATCCCTATTTCGGCGTCATGCCCAAGAAGCTCCCCCACGCCGTGACGGTGAGCAATTTTCATGAAACGCACACCGCGACGGGCCCCTTCGAGGGAAAAGCGCCGATCATCTACGGCGCCAAGATGGATGGAAGCGGCGCCGTCGTGAACCGCCTCATCCGGGGGATTCGCATCTTCGGCTATCCGCAGGAGGCGGCTCAGACCTCGCCGCCGATTTATGAGAACACGATTTTCGTCTTCAAGGCCGGAGGTTTGTGTATCGCCCACTTCGGAAACGCGCGCATCGGGCCATCCCCCCAGCAGCTTCGGGCGCTGGGGAAGATCCATGTGATGATGGTTCCGATTGACGGCTCGTGGACCGTGCCGCATGAGGTGGCCGCCCAGCTGGCCAAGCGCATCGGGCCGAACATTCTGATTCCGATGCACTATTTCGGGCCTGGTTTGCCGCTGCAATTTGCCGCCGCTTTAAAGGTCGTCGGCATCGATCGTATTCAGCAAGCGGAGAAGAGCGAAGTCACGTTTACCCTTCGCGGGCTTCCTGCCCCGACCACCTACTTGATGGTCCCCAGCAATGAATTGCCCTAGGCGAGGTCTCTCCCGGCGGGCTTTTCTCGCCTTGGCGGCGGGATGCACCGCCAGCATGGCGGGCCTTCCGCGATGGGCCGCCGCGCAGCCGGCCGAAAAGGGCCAGATCGAGCTGCCGCCCGAGTTTGCCCCTGCCCAGATCCGGTACGAAGGCGGGAGATGGCAGGAGTATTCCACCTCGCTGAAGACGCTGCTGGAGGAAATCCGCCTCCGTACGAGCATCGAGGCCGGCGAAGCGGAGCGGCCGATCCGCCTCTCCGATCCGGCTTTGTTCGATTATCCGTTTCTTTATCTGTCGGGCCGCTATGAATTCGAGATGCCGGCCGCGGAGGAAATCGAAAGACTCCGCAGGCATCTGACGTTCGGTGGCCTCATGCTGGTGGATGACGGCCTCGGGATAAACGATGAGGGCTTCGGGCACTCGGCCCGGTCCCTGATCCAGAAGCTCTTTCCGAGGCAGCCGCTCGAGCCGCTCCCGGTCGATCATTCCGTCTTCAGAAGCTACTACCTTGTCCGCTCCGTGGGGGGCAGACAGGCCATCAGCCAGACGCTCGAGGGAATCCGCCTGGGGATTTTCACGCCCGTCGTTTACTGCCGCAACGATCTGGGCGGCGCCTGGGCGCGCAGGGAGGACGGGAACTGGGCCGAGGAGTGCACGCCGGGCGGGGAGGCCCAGCGCAAGGCGGCCTTTCAACTCGGCGTGAACATCGCCCTATATTCGATGACCGGGAATTACAAGCGGGACCTGATTCACCATCCTTTTATTCAACGCCGCTTGAACCAGGGTTAGAAAATGGACTGGACTTCGATCCATTGGCCGGGTGGAGTGCCCCTGTGGTTTGTTCTGCTGGTGGGCGTCGTGCTGGCGGAGAGCCTGCGCCGCAGGTGGCCCTTTTTGCGCGAACGCCTCTCCGTGGGCCGGACGGGCATCCTCTTCGCCCTCCGCGGGATGCTGTACGGGCTCATCCTCTTTTTTCTCTCCGGGCCCACCCTCATCGAAAAAAGCGTGCGGAAGCTTCCGCCCCGCCTCCTGGTGCTGATAGACGGATCGAAAAGCATGGGGGTCAAGGACATGGCCGGGGGGCGCTCGCGGCTGGAGGCGGCTCGCCAGATTCTCCTGGGGGAGAAGGGCGGGGAGAAGCCGGGACTGCTCGCCCGCCTTTCACCCGGCTATGAAGTCAAGGTGTTGCGCTACGACACCCATTCTGCGCCCCTGCCGCAGGAGCGGCTGGCGCATTTCGCGGCCGATGGCCCGGGAAGTGATTTTCTCAACGCCATTCGGGAGGAGCTGGACAAGGGCAACGCGGCGGCGGGGCAGCGCCCCTCCATGATCCTCCTCCTCTCCGACGGCGGCGACACCTCGGGCGCGCCCTGGCCACCTCCCGGGCTGGAAAAGATACCCCCTGTTGTGAGTGTCGGATTCGGTGCGCCGCAGCGCTTCCGGGACATCTCCCTCCACGATGTGCGGGCCCCCCGCATCGCCTTCCGCGGAAAGGAGATCCGCTTCGAGGTCACGCTCTCCGTCAAAGGGTTCACGGGAAAGAAGCTCCCGGTTGCGCTTACCCGCGAGGGGCGCGTTGTCCGCACGCAGACCCTGGACGTGCGCCAGGCACCGAGCCGCCAGACCCTGCAGTTCCGCTATACCCCCGAGGAGGAGGGGGGGCTGCTCCTGGCCGTCGAAACGCCGGTGCAAAAAGATGAGTTCGTCCGCACGAACAACCGGGTGGAAATCCCCATCGAGGTCCGCAAGGACAAAATACGCGTCCTCACGATATCGGGCTCGCCGAGCTGGAACTACCGCTTCCTCCGATCGGCCCTCAAGCGCGACCCGGTCATCGATCTTGTCTCGTTCGTCTTTCTCCGCTCCTCGCAGGATGACCCCGGCGTCCCGACAGAAGAGCTGAGCCTGGTTCCCTTTCCCCTGGACAAGCTTTTTCTGGAAGAGTTGAAGAACTTTGACGTGATCGTCTTCGATAATTTTTCCACCCACGAGTATTTCAGCAATTACTACCTC
>JAQBZT010000016.1 GCA_027622355.1 bacterium
CCCGCACACCCACCTCGGGGGTGTCGGGGCGAGACGGCGCCTTCGCGAGGCAGAGTATCCGCCCGGCCGCGTTCGATACGATGAGATCCGTAAAGGTGCCGCCCACATCGACCCCGATGCGGTAGCGCTCTGCCATAGGGTGTTCCTTTCGCCGGCCGTTACTTTTTCGCGTATCCCACGCTCTGGAGCGCTTCCTCGATCTCGGGGAGGATGGCGGGATCGTCGATCGTGGCGGGTATCTTGTATTCCTTGCCGTCGGCGATCTCGCGCATGGTCCCGCGGAGGATTTTCCCCGAGCGGGTCTTGGGCAGGCGCTTGACGACGGTGGCCTGCTTGAACGAGGCGACCGGGCCGATCCGCTCGCGGACCATCTGGACAACTTCCCGGCAGATCTCATCATTCGCGCGGTCCACGCCCGCCTTCAGGACGAGGAAGCCGAGGGGGACTTCTCCCTTGAGGTCATCGTGGACGCCCATGACGGCGCACTCGGCCACATCGGCATGGGACGATAGCACTTCTTCCATCGCGCCGGTGGAGAGGCGGTGGCCGGCGACGTTGATGATGTCATCGGTGCGGGACATGACGAAGACGTAGCCGTCCTCGTCAATGTAGCCGGCGTCCCCCGTCTTGTAGTAGCCGGGGAATTCGCTGAGGTAGGACGCCTGATAGCGGGCGTCCGCGTTCCACAGGGTGGGCAGCGTTCCGGGCGGAAGGGGAAGCTTCAACACGAGGGCGCCCATTTCCCCGGCGCCGACCGTCTGGTTGTCGGGCCCCACGGCGCGGAGGTCATAGCCCGGCACGGGCTTGGTCGGCGAGCCGTACTTGATAGGAAGCGTCTCGATGCCGACGCAGTTGGCGAGCACGGGCCAGCCGGTCTCGGTCTGCCAGTAGTGATCGATGACGGGTTTTTGGATGTGCCGCTCGGCCCACTGGATGGTGTCGGGGTCGGAGCGCTCGCCCGCGAGAAAGAGGGTGCGGAAGCCGCGGATGTCGTGGTTTTTCATGAGCCCGGCGTTCGGGTCGTCGCGCTTGATGGCGCGGAAGGCGGTCGGCGCGGTGAAGAGCACTTTGACGCCGTGCTCGGCGATGACGCGCCAGTAAACACCGGCGTCCGGGGTGCCGACGGGCTTTCCCTCGAAAAGGATCGTCGTGCACCCGTGGAAGAGGGGGGCGTAGACGATGTAGGAGTGGCCCACGACCCAGCCCACGTCCGAGGCCGCCCAGTAGACCTCGCCCGGCTCGACCCCGTAGACGTTCTTCATGCTCCATTTCAGGGCGACCATGTGGCCGCCGTTGTCGCGCACCACGCCCTTGGGCTCGCCGGTCGTTCCCGAGGTGTAGAGGATGTAGAGCGGATCGGTCGCCGCGACGGGAACGCAGTCCACCGGCGGGGCGTCCTTGACGGCGTCCTGCCAGTCGATGTCCCGGCCCGCGATCATCTCCGCCTCGGCCTGGGGCCGCTGGAGGATGATGCACTTTTCCGGCTTCGAATCGGCGAGGCGGATGGCCTCATCGAGAAGGGGCTTGTATTTGATGACGCCACTCGGCTCGATACCGCACGAGGCGGCGACGATGAGTTTCGGCTTGGCGTCGTTGAGGCGGGTGGCCAGCTCGTTGGGCGCGAAGCCGCCGAAGACGACCGAGTGCACTGCGCCGATGCGGGCGCAGGCCAGCATGGCGATAGCCGCCTCGGGCACCATCGGCATGTAGAGGATGACGCGGTCGCCCTTGTTCACCCCCTGGGCGCGGAGGGCGCCGGCGAAAACGGACACCTCGTCGCGCAGCTCGCGGTAGGTGTATTTTTTCTGGCTTCCGGTGACGGGGCTGTCGTAGATGAGCGCCAGCTGATTGGCCCGGCCGTTCTCCACGTGGAGGTCGAGCGCGTTGTAGCAGGTGTTCACCTCGCCGCCGACGAACCAGCGGTAGAAGGGCGGGGTCGTGTCGTCGAGTACTTTGTCCCATCTCTTGTACCAGTGGATGTCCTCGGCGGCCTCTCCCCAGAAGCCCTCCGGGTCGGTGATCGATCGTCGGTGGATTTCGTCGAACCGGCTGGCCATCTTCGCTCTCCCTCAAAGCAGATGGAGTCGCTGAACGGAACCGGCGCCCCGCCGTCTCACCGGAGGGCGGCAGCCGGATACCCCGCTTTCATGCGTGAATGGGCCCCATTTTAGGAGAAAACGGGATTCTTTGAAAGCGGAGCGAAACCCTTGCGCCGCGGGAAGCCTCCGCCCCCCGCGGGGGGAGGGGGGTGAAGGATTGCGCATTTTTATCGAAAGGCGCGAGGCGGCGGCTCTCCGCCGTTTCGCCGTGATGGGCCTCATGGGCGGGATGGTGGAGGCGGGAGGGAAAATTGATATGCGAATTAGATAAATAAATATAAATTGTGCAAGAATCGTAAGGGTCAAGCCAGGGTTCCTCCGGCGGCGAATGGGTTTCGGATGCCGCGGCGAGCCGCCGGAGCGTGCTGCAACTTGGCGGCGTCCGAAAGAGGGGCGGCACCTACATCGGGCCGAGGGGCCCGGGGAGGCATTGAGAAATGCAGTGGACAGTCGGGAAGAGAGTCTGGGCGCTGGCCGTCTCGCTGGTTTTTATCCTGGCCGTGATTTTTGCGCTCACCTATTTCGGGATTGACGACCTGGGCCGAACGGCTTTGGCGCAAATTCAAAAATCGAAAGAGGCGCCTTCCCGTTACGTCGAAGCGGTCCACAAGAATTCCATTGAGAGCGTTTCGCATCTCCGGGGCTGGCTGATCGAGAACGATCCCGCCCACAGGAAAATGAGGAAGGAAGTCTGGGACGATCTCAAGAAAAATTGGTCGCTGGCAAAACTTCGAATCCGCCCGCATTGGGACAAGGAAGAGTTCGCGCTTTTGCTGGAAGAGTCGGGGCGGCTCGTGCAGGTTTTCTACGAAATTCAAAATGAGATAGAGAGCGCCGGCAAGGGGGCCGCGCGCGTCGGGCCGGTGGTCGCAATGCTCACGCAAAGCCTGGGCCGGCTGGGGCGCATCTTTCAGAGGCTCGAGATCGGCGATCAGGCGATCATCGGTCACCGTGTCCGCTTTGTGAAAAACATCTCTGTCCTTCTGCTCGCGGCCGGCCTTTTTCTCGCCCTCGTGATGGCATACCTGGTCGTCCGGGGGCTGGTCCGCGTCCTGCGGTACAACGCCGAGGAGCTGGATTCCCTGTCGATGCAGATCGCCGCCGCCGCGGCGCAGCTTTCTGCGTCGAGCGCGTCCTTCTCGAAGGGCGCCACCGAGCAGGCCAACAGCCTGGAGGAGACATCCACCAGCCTGGAGGAGATCTCCGCCATGAGCCAGGAGAACGCCAATCTGGCCACCGGGGGAAAGCAGACCATGGACGAAATGATGATGGCGATGAGCGAGATCGACAGCTCCTCGCAGAAGATCAACACCATCATCAAGACGATCGACGGCATCGCCTTTCAGACGAACCTTCTCGCCCTGAACGCGGCCGTCGAGGCGGCCCGCGCGGGCGAGCACGGCAAGGGATTCGCCGTGGTGGCCGACGAGGTGCGGAATCTCGCCCAAAGGAGCGCGTCGGCCGCGAAGGATACGGCGGGCCTGATCGAGGAGAATGTCGAGAAAAGCAAAAGGGGGGCGGAGCTGGCCGGAAAGTGCGGAGATGCGCTTGCCAACATTCTCAACGGCTCGAAAGAGGTTGCAACCGGGGTGGAGCAAATCAGCTCGGCGGTGATTCAGATGGATCAGACGACGCAGAGCAACGCGTCGTCCGCGGAGAAGACGGCGGCCTCGAGCGGGAAGCTCAACAGCCATGCCGATTCGATGGAGAGGGCCGTGAGCGTGCTGCTGGGGCTGGTCGGTGCAGGGGCCGGCGAGGGAGGGGAAGACGAACGAGCGCCCGCCCCCCCGCGCCGCTCGCTCCTCCCCTGGAGGAGGAGCGCGAAGAAGAAGAAGGACCGCGCGCGCGAGGAGGGAAAGACCCGGAAAAAGCGCCCGGAGCGAGAACCGGTGGCGGATTGGGCGGAGGCGGAGATGCCCGTCAACGGTGGCGCCGTCCCGCAGGCCGCCGGGCGGGTCTCCTCCGGGGCGGGTAAGGAGGAGGATTTCAGCATGTTCTAGCACTTCGGTGCGCTATGCCGCCCGCCTGGAGATTTTTTCAACGGCGGGCGGTTTTTTTTCGGCCGTTTCCTTTCTTTCCAAACCCCCCCCGATGCCGTAGAGTGAAAAACCCGTCAGATTTCCTGGAAATCGGACCCGGCCCGTTCGCCGGGCCAGGAGGCGGGAGTCCCGGCGCATGGGGTGTTCGGCTCTTGGGCCGCTTCCCCGTCCAGGACCGTCCGAATCCCTCTGCGTGCAATGAGAAAAATGACGCCAAAAGACACTTATCGCATCGGCATCGATACGGGCGGGACCTTCACGGATGTGATCGCCGTCCGCGCCTCCGACGGCGCGGTTTTCTCGTCCAAAGTCCCCTCTACCCCGCAGGATCCTTCCCGGGCGCTGGCCGGCGCCATCGACAAGATCCTGGAGGCGACGGGCGCTTCTGCCGATCAGGTTGCGGCGCTCGTTCACGGCACCACGGTGGCGACCAACGCGCTGCTCGAGCGCGAGGAGCACAACATGGGGCTTCTCGTGAACGAGGGCTTCCGCTTTCTTCTCGAGATTGCCCGCCAGAGCGTTCCCGACGGATACGGCAACTCCTTTTTCTGGGTAAAGCCCCCCCGGCTGGTTCCGGCCCACCGCGTTCTCGAGGCGGGCGGGCGGATGGACTTCCGGGGCGAGGAGCTTCAGCCCCTCGACGAGGAAGCCGTCCGTGCGGCGGCCACGAAATTCCGCGCGATGGAGATCGAAACGATCGGGGTCTGCCTGCTTCATTCCTATGTCAATCCCGCCCACGAGCTGCGGGTGCGCGAGATTTTTGCCGAGGCGTATCCCGATTGCCACCTCTCGCTCTCCTGCGAGGTGCTGCCCGAGTACCAGGAGTATGAGCGGGCGCTCACCACCTTGATGGACGCTGCCTGCAAGCCGGTGATCAAGAGCTACATCGCCCGCGCCGCCGCGCTTGTGGCCGAGCGCCTGGGCGAGCGCACGCCGTTTTTGGTGATGAAATCCAACGGCGGGGGGATGAGCGGCAAAGCGGCGGTGGAGAGGCCCCTGACGACGGCACTCTCGGGGCCGGCCGGTGGGGTGCTGGCGGGCGCCGCCCTCGCGGGCGCGGCCGGGCTCCGGCGGGTGATCACCTTCGATGCGGGAGGTACCTCGACCGATGTCTCCGTTGTCGAGAACGGGGCGCCCCGCTATACGACCGGGGCGAAGCTGGGCCACTACCCCGTCAAGGTTCCCATGATCGACATCGAGACGGTCGGCACGGGCGGCGGCTCCATCGCCTGGGTCAGCTCCGAGGGAAGGCTTCGCGTCGGACCGCGGAGCGCGGGCGCAGAGCCCGGTCCGATGTGCTACGCGAAGGGAGGGAACGAGCCCACCGTGACGGACGCCCAACTGTATCTGGGGCGGATGCCGGATCGGCTGGTGGGCGGCGGCCTTGTCCTCGAAAAGCAAAGGGCGGATGAGGGCATCCTCCGCCTCGCAGGCGCGCTCAACCTTCCGCCCGAGGAAGCGGCGCGCGGCGTTCTCGAGGTTGCCGCCTGGAACCAGGCGCTGGCGATACGCCGGATGACCGTCAACCGGGGGAAGGACCCGCGCGACTACGCCCTCGTGGCCTTCGGGGGGGCGGGACCGCTCATGGCGGCGGACATCGCCGGGGTGCTCGGGGTGCGCGAGGTGCTGGTGCCGCCCCAGCCGGGCTGCGGGAGCGCCGCCGGTCTCGCCGAGGTGGACCTGCGGAACGATTACGTGCGGACGCGGATCGCGCGCCTCGATGAGGTTCCCCCGGAGGAGGCCGAGTCCGCTTTCCTGGAGATGGAGTGGGAGGCGCAGGCCGATTTCGCCAGAGAGGATGTCCCCGAGAATTCGCAGATGCTGCTCCGCTCGGCCGACATGCGGTATTTCGGCGAGGGCCAGGAGATGAACATCACGCTGCCGGGGAACGGCGGCTTCGCCAAATCCCTCGAGGCGGCGGTGACGGCCTTCCATGAGGCCTACCGGTTCGAGTTCGGATTCAACTACAAGGGCCGCGTACCGGTTGAGCTGGTGAATCTCAGGCTGACCGCGGCGGGGAAGATCAGGTGCGCGGAGCGGCAGAAATATCCGGCCGGCCAGGGCGCCGATCGGGCCCGCAAGGGGGAGCGGCCGGTCTATTTCCCGGAGGATGGCTTCCGGCCCACCGCCTTCTACGACCGGATGTTGCTGGGCGGGGGCGACGCCTTCGAGGGGCCGGCCATCGTCGAGGATTTCGGATCGACGACGGTGGTGCCGCCGGGCGGAAGGTGCGAGGTGGACGAATGGGGGAACCTGCGGATCGCCCTTCCTGCCGCGGAGGAGAAGGCGGAGAGCGCCTCGCCGGGGGCGAGCCCTGTTGTGCAGGAGATCGTCGAGGGCGCCCTCTACGCCGCCGAGCGTGAGATGGAGGATTTGGTCGAGCGCACGGCGCGCTCCCCGCTCATCCGCGACATGCACGACTACCGGGTCGGCCTCTTCGACCGGGAAGGGAACAAGCTGACGGGCCGCTCCTACTCGGCGGTGGTGGGCCCGGTGCTGAAAAACTGGCCGATCGGGGAGATTCACGAGGGCGATGTCTTTCTCTGGAACGATGTTTATCTCGCCGAGGGCGGCATCGGCCATCTGCCGGATTTGTGCTCGTGCGTTCCCATCTTCCACCGCGGCGAGCTGGCGGCCTTCGCGCTGGCCTTCGGCCACCACGACGACATCGGCGGAATGGTGCCGGGGAGTCTGCCCACCAACGCGACGGAGATCTTCCAGGAAGGGCTCCTCGTGCCCCCCATCAAGCTTTACGAAAAAGGGGTCCGGAACGAGGCGGCCTACCAGATCATCTTCCGGAACAGTCGCCTGTCCGAGCACCTGCAGGCCGACATCGACGCCGAGATCGGCGCCTGCCGCGCGGGCGGGGCGCGCATGGTGGAACTGCTCGACCGGTTCGGGCAAGAGACGGTCTTCGCGTGTTTCGCGGCGCTGCTCGATAAGTGCGAGAACACCATTCGCGAGGAGCTGCTCTCGAAGATCGAGGACGGCACCTACGAATGGGAGGACTACATCGAGAGCGACGGCGTGGAGAAGGACAAGCTCCACGCCCTCAAGCTGCGGATGACGAAAAAAGAGGGCCGCCTCATCCTCGACTTTTCCGGCACCTCGCCCCAGGCCAAGGGGCCCATCAACTGGCCGGGCAACTACGCGGACGGGGCGTTCCTGAAGAAATGGATCGGGCCCATCCTCCGCAATCTGGCCGACAGCTACGATCGGATGTTCGAGGTGGACATCAACGAGGGGATCTGCCGCCTCATTGACGTGAAGTTCCCGCCGCCGGGCACCCTGATCACCCCCGAGTTCCCGGCCCCGACGAACATGCGCACCTTCACCATCTTGCGCCTTCTGAGCCTGTTCTGCGGCGTGCTGGGCCTCGCCACGCGCGGCAAGATGCCCGCCGATCAGGAGACGATCCGCTACTGGGGCCTCCACGGCCGCGACGCGGACGGGAAGTTCTTCCTCTTCCGCGAAATTCTGGGCGGAGGCTCGGGCGGAAGGGAGTGGGGCGACGGGGTGGACTGCATCCACGTGGTGCCGAACAGCCGAAACCTTCCCGTCGAATTCAGCGAGAGCCGCTTCCCGGTGCGGATCGAGCGCCTGGGTCTTGCCGAGGACTCGGGCGGGCCGGGAAACCGGCGGGGCGGCCTTGGCTACTTCAAGGAGGTGCGCGTGCTGTGCGAGTGCGAGGCCCTGAGCAACGCGGACCGCTCGGTGCTCTCCCCCTGGGGGGTGAACGGCGGCCGCGCGGGGGGGCGCTACAGCGTAACCATCAATCCGGGAACGCCCGTCGAGAAGGAAGTGCCCGCCCTCAGCAACCGGATCCAGGTGCACGAGGGTGACCTGATCCGCGTGGTGACGACCGGGGGGGGCGGATGGGGCGATCCGGCCGCCCGTGAGCCCCAGCGGGTGCGCGAGGATGTCCTCCAGGGCAAGGTGAGCGCCGAGAGCGCCATGCGCCACTACGGGGTGATTTTCAAGAATCAGGAAGATTTCGAGCTGGACGGGGAGGGAACCGTCGCCTTTCGCCAGATGATGGTGTCGAGAAGAAAGAAGATTGGCTTTTTCGATCGGGGGCCGGGCTTCGACGCGCTCCGCGAGGCGTCGAACAGGAAGGAGAAAAAACGGAAACCTGTTCCGGGGAAGCCGCGCTAGCCGCCCTCGGCGGAGAGAAGGAGTTTCAGGATGAAAATGATCGACTTGAGCATGGAGATTTACAGGGGAATGCCGATCTACCCGGATCTGCCGGGTCCGAGCCTGGCCGTGGACGAGGATTGGGACACGGTGGCGCGGCGGACCGGCTCGATCAACTACGGGGCCCCCATCGTGACGAATCACTGCGTTATTTTCATGAGCGATCACACCGGGACGCACATCGACTCGCCCTGGCACAACAACCCCGAGGGGTTCGCCACCGAGCGGATCCCGCTGGAGTGGACCTTCTCGGATGGCGTGGTGCTTGATTTCACCGGCAAGGAAAGCGGCTACGAGATCATGGCGGCGGACATCGAGGCCGCCCTCAAGAAGATCGGCTATGCCCTCAAGCCCCTCGACATCGTCCTGATCCGCACCGATGCGAGCCGCGGCTGGGAGACGAACGAGCACTACACCCGCGATCAGCCGGGCATGAGCGCCGAGGCGACCCACTACCTGATCGACAGCGGGGTGCGCGTGATGGGGATTGACGCCAGCGGCTGGGATGTCCCCATCTGGAAGATGCACGAGACGCGCCGCTACTGGGAGGCGCACCGTGTCATGCTGGAGAAGGATTACTGCCACATCGAGAACCTGATCAACCTCCACCTCATCCCCCGGCCCTTCGGCTTCAAGCTCTCGGTGATGCCGATCAAGTTCCGGGGGATTTCCGGCTCGCCCATCCGCGCCGTGGCCATGATGGACGGTTAAGCGCGTGAAGCCGGGGAGGGGTGGCCGGCTCCTCCCGGGAGGGACAAGGCAATGAAGGACCTGATCGACCGGATGGGCGCCTGCGATGCGGCGAACGACGCGGCGCTCGCGCGCCTGCAGGCGGCGCGGCCCTTCTGGGTGGATGTGGGCGTTGCGGGAGAGGTGGTGCCCGGCCTGGGCGGGCGGATGATTCTGCACGCGGGCCCGCCGGTCGCCTGGGAGAAAATGTGCGGCCCGCTGCGGGGGGCGATCGTGGGCGCGTGCATTTTCGAGGGCTGGGCGAAGGGTGCCGCAGCGGCCGAGCGCCTCGCCGCGAGCGGGGAGATCGCCTTCGCGCCGAACCACCACCATTCGGCGGTGGGGCCGATGGCGGGGGTGATGTCGCCCTCGATGCCGGTCTTCATCCTGGAGAACCGGGCGCCGGCCGATCTCGGCGGCGGCGGGCGCGCCTTCTGCACCATGAACGAGGGGCTGGGGAAGGTGCTCCGCTACGGCGCCTACGACGATGAGGTGCTGGGCCGCCTCCGCTGGATGCGCGATGAGCTGGCCCCCGCCATGAAGGCGACGGTGGATTCCATGGGGGGGCTCGATCTCAAGAACATCATCGCCCGCGCCCTGCACATGGGCGATGAGCTGCACAACCGCAACGTGGCGGCGACGGTCACGTTCGTCCAGGTGACGATCCCCCATCTGGTTCGCGGGGTCGGGGACGCGGAAGTGGCCAGCCGGGTGGCGGCGTTCATTGCCGGGAACGATCATTTCTTCCTGAATTTCGGGATGCCCGCCGCGAAGGTCTCCCTCGAAGCGATGGCGGGGGTGGAGAACTGCTCGCTGGTCTATACCATGGCGCGCAACGGGACTGAGTTCGGCATCCGGGTGAGCGGGATGGCGGAGCGGTGGTTCACCGCCCCGGCCACGATCCCGATCGGGCTCTTCTTTCCGGGCTTCACGCAGGCGGATGCCAATCTCGACATCGGCGATTCGGCCATCATGGAGACCCTGGGGGTGGGCGGCTTTGCGATGGGCGCCGCGCCGGCCATCGTCCTGTTCGTGGGGGGCACGACCGGCGACGCGATCCGGGCGACGAACGAGATGTACGGGATCACCTGGGGGAGGAGCCAGGACTACACCCTCCCTTCGTTCGATTTCGCGGGCACGCCCACGGCCATTGATATCCGCAAGGTCGTGGAGACGGGCATCTATCCGAACATCAACACGGGCATCGCCCATAAGGAGGCGGGGGTCGGACAGATCGGGGCGGGGATTCTCCGCGCGCCGGAGGCGCCTTTCCAGGATGCCCTGCGGGCGCTGGCCGAAAGGATGGGGGTCTAGTGCGCGGCGGGCGCTTCTCTCGCTCCGGGGCGGGGTTTGGGTATAAGATGCGCCGTCCCACATGATGCGGCGATGACCACAAGGAGCGCGGATATGCCCCATCCCGGCGGCGCAACCCCCGAGGGTACGGCTTCTTACCGGGAGGCCTTTTCCGGCAAGATTGATCCGGCCCATTTCCGGGAGCTGAACGGCCTCTGGATGTCCTCGGTGGGCATCGGGACCTACCTCGGCGAGGCGGACGCGGCGACCGACGCCGCCTACCGCGATTCGGTCGCGGCGGCCGTCCGCAGCGGCATCAACGTCGTGGACACGGCCATCAACTACCGCTTCCAGCGCAGCGAGCGGAGCATCGCGGCGGCGCTCGATGGGCTGATCGCCGCGGGCGAGGCCCGGCGCGATCAGCTCATCCTCTCGACGAAGGGCGGTTTTATCCCCTTCGACGGCGCGGCCCCGGCCTCCCAGGAAGAGCTCATGGCCTACATGAACGAGACCTATTTCGGCCCGGGCCTTTGCGCCCCGGCCGACATCGCCGCCAACTGCCACTGCATGACCCCGGCTTACCTGCGCCACGAGCTGGAGCGGAGCCTCGCGAACCTGGGGGTGGAGAAGGTAGACATCTACTATCTCCACAACCCCGAGACGCAGTTGCAGGCGGTGGCCCGGCCAGTTTTTCTCGAGCGCCTGCGGACCGCCTTCGGGGAGTTCGAGCGGATGGTGGCGGAGGGGAAGATCGGCTGCTACGGGACGGCCACCTGGAACGGCTACCGCGCCCGGCCGGGCGCGGACGAGTATCTTTCCCTCGATGAGGTCTGGGCGGCCGCGGAGGCGGCGGGCGGGAAGGCTCACCACTTCCGCGTGGTGCAGCTCCCGATGAATCTGGGGATGACCGAGGCCTTCTCGCTGCCGAACCAGCGCTCGCGGGGCGAGGAGGTCAGTTTTCTCGCGGCGGCGGCGAGGCGGGGGCTCACGGTGATGGCGAGCGGGTCGATCCTCCAGGGGGCGGCGGCGCGAGGGCTCCCCCCGCTGCTCGGTGAGGTTTTCCCCGGCTTCCGGATGGACGCCCAGCGGGCGATCCAGTTCACCCGGAGCACGCCGGGCGTCGGGGTCGCCCTCGTCGGAATGCGGCAGCTCGGGCATGTGAAGGAAAACGCCGAGGTGGCGTGCCGGCCCCCCGTGGACTTTGATACTTTCATGAAACTGTTCCGGAGGGAGTAGTGATGGTTCCGGCGCCTGCGGGCGCCGCCGTTTTTTTTCAATACGCAAAGGAGAGTCTTGATGTCGCGTCCCTACTATCATCCCAATCCCATCCGGGGCGGGGGTCCCGAGCAGTACATCGGCGTTGACTATCCGCTGACCGAGCCCCGGAAAGAAGAGAAAAGAAACGTGCGCCTGGTCGCCCACTCGGATCTGAACGGCTGGGGCGACGCCTTCCAGATCCAGGTGGGCGGCGGGCTCTGCTACGTGGCGGCCTCGGGGGTGAACGGCCATGACGGGATGACGATTCTGGACGTGAAGGACCCGTCCAAGCCGAAGATCGTCAACCAGATTGTGGACTCGCCCGCGGCGCGGACCCACAAGGTGCTGCGGATCAACGAGGAGGTGCTGCTCACGAACAGCGAGCTGCGCCCCAAACTGCGCGCTCAGTACCCCGATGTGATCGGCGGGCTGCGCATCTTCGATAACCGCGATCCGGTTCATCCGAAATTTGTCAACTACATCGAGACGGACGGCTTCGGCATCCACCGGCCGATCTACGACCGCAAGCGCAATCTTCTCTACAGCTCGGGCTTCAAGGACGGTTTCACGGGCAAGGTTCTCCTCGTGCACGACATGAAAGACCCGTGGGCGCCCGATTTGATCGGCGTCGGCTGGGTGGAGGGCCAGAAGGAAGGAGAGGCGCCCTCCTGGGACCCGGAGATCGTGGGGGACGGCGCCTGGCTGCACGAGGGCAACCCCTTCGGAAATTATGTGACCTGCGGCTACTGGGACGCGGGCATCTGCATGTTCGACCTGACGAACCCCTCGGATCCCCGGTTCATGTGGCGGCAGAACCCCCACGAGAGCCACGGCTGGCCGGGCTGCTACCACAGCTTCCTGGTGCCGGATGGCTCGGAGTTCGGCATCGTCACCCACGAGACGACGACGGTGAACTGCGATCACCCGCCCGCCTTCGTCACCTTCTATGACTTGCGGAACATCCATGCGCCGCTTCCGGTGAGCACGTTTATGCCCTACGAGATCGATCCCTACGAGATGCGCCCGCTCGATGACAAATGGAACAAGACCGGCTCCCGCTACGGCGCCCACAACATCTGGCTCGACATGACGAAGGACGATCTGATGTACATCTGCTGGTTCAACGCGGGGCTGCGGATCGTGGACTGGTCGAATCCCTTCTCCCCGAAGGAGGTGGGCTACTACATCCCGGCGGGCGATAAAGAGCGCTTCTGCCCGCAGAGCAACGATGTGCAGGTGGACAAGGAGACGGGCCTGATCTACGTGGCCGACAGGTGGGGGCTCGGCCTGCACATTCTGGAATATACGGGGTAGGGCAGGGGAGGGCTCGCCTTCTCCTCCCTGTGCCGTGCCGGCGCTTTTTCCGCAGGGCGCCGTTCATCTGGAGAGTTGTTCATGGGCTGGGGGGCGCGAATCGAAAAAATCGACGGTTGGATCTCCGGCGAAATGGACAGGAACGGAATCCTCTTTCTCCGGCTTTCCCTCGCCGTCATCTTTATCTGGTTCGGCGCCCTCAAGCCCTTCGGGATGTCCCCGGCCGAGGAGCTGGTGAAGCGGACGGTCTACTGGGTGCCGCCCGAAATTTTCGTGCCGGTGCTGGGCTGGTGGGAGGTGGCGATCGGGGTCGGGCTCTTGTTCCGCCCGCTCCTTCGCGTTGCGCTCTTCCTGCTCTTCCTGCAGATGCCGGGGACGATCCTGCCCCTCATCCTCTTGCCCGATGTGTGCTTCACCCGGTTTCCCTTCGGCTTGACGCTGGAGGGCCAGTACATCGTCAAAAATCTGATCCTGATCAGCGCCGCCCTTGTGGTCGGCGGCACCGTCCGCGCGAAAACCTGCCGCGAAAAGCGGATGTAGAAAGCCACCCCGCCCAGAGGATCTTCGTCCTCCGCCCCGGATGGGCCCGGGGATCGCATTGGTGTAAATTACCGGAGTCCGCGCCCGCGGGGGTGGCGGAAGGGTATACGCTGCGGACTTAAAATCCGTTGGGTGGAAGCCCATGAGGGTTCGAATCCCTCCCCCCGCACCATTTTTCTGCGCGCCGCCTGCTTGCGCTTCGCGGCCGCGATCTTGCCGCTCCGGATTTTTTTCTTTCTTTTTTTCTTTCTTTGATCGTTTTTTCCCGAAACTATCTGCGACCGGCGAAAGCGCAAAAACTGAAAGTTGCCCGGCTGAAACAAAGACAAAAGACTCCGGATAAACGCTATGAATCTACCAGTTCGTCAAAATCCAAAAATACTGAAATGCGGAAAATGGATTTTTGTCCTTTTCGAAAATGTTTTTATGGTTACGTATGCACATTTTTATTGGTGAAAGGGAAAAAGTCCGGTAACGTGCTTGTACGAGTTCAAAGACAGATTACAGATTAAAGATTAGTAACGCACATGGGAAAGAGAGCCGACGATGTCGCCCGATGTCAGCTACGCTTCTCGCCTCGATACATCCGTCAGGTCATCTGAATACCAGAATTTCGAAACGAGTTATTTCGAGTTTTTTCCCGCCATCCAGAGGGTCCTCTCGGAAACGGATCTCTCCCGGGTCCTGCAAATCATCTGCGAGGAGGCCGTCGGCGTTCTCGGCGCGAACCGCTCCATGCTTCTCCGGCTGCGCGCGGACGGCGGCCACGAGGTGGCCGGAAGCTACGGGATGCCGGAAGAATTCGCCGCCGCCGCCGCCGCACACCGCGGCCCCTCCGTTTTGCGCGATATCCTGAAAAGAGGGGAGATTGAAGTCGTCCCGGAGGTCTCGCGCGATTTCCGCTCTTTTCAACATGACGTTTCCAGGCAGTCGGGCCACGTGACCCTGTGCGCGATTCCGCTCGAGGCGGCGGGCGCTCCGATCGGCGGCCTGTTCATCTACTTTCTTCGAAAGCGCAACTTCACCCTCCACGAGCGGAGGCTCGCCACTTCCTTCGGTCAGCTCGCGGCGCTGATGATCGAGAAGGCAGAGCTTGTTAGTTCGCTCGAGTCCCGGGTTGACGAGCAGAGAAGCCTGGAGCGGGCGCTGCGCCACATCGCGTCGAACCAGAAGGTGGACGAGATCATCCAGGCGGTCCTTTCGGAGAGCAAGCCGATCATGGGGACGGACCGCTGCTCGGTCATGCTGCCCCACCAGAAAACCGGGGAGCTGCGTCTTTTCATCGGACAAGGTATTTCCGCGTCCTTCGTGGACAAGCTGGCCGCGCTCCCGGAGCCTTTTCCCATCGGATCGAGGTATGTTTCCAACCCCTCCATGGACAAGCCGACGATTATCCCGGACGCCACCCAGGACCCGGTTTATGGAAAAATCCAGGCCGAGGAAGGCAACCAGACCATGGCGGTTTTTCCGCTCCGCCTGAAAGATCGGAACCTGGGCGCCATGTTTTTCTTCTGGCCGCACCCGCAGGAAATCGGTGCCCAGAAGATCGCCCTGGGACAGACTTACGCCTACCAGGTGGCCATCGCCTTCGAGAAGGCCCGGCTGTTTGAAGAGGAAAGGGACAGCCGCAATTTTTTGATGAGTGTCATCGGCGACGCCGCCGATGCGGTCATCATCACGGGTTTCGATCGGAGGATTACCCTGTGGAATACCGGCGCCGAGAGGGTCTACGGATACACGAAGGAGGAGGCGCTGGGCAGCCACATCACCCTGATCATGCCGGAGCGGATGCGGGACGCCGTCCTGAAAAACGGGAGCCGGGTCCGCGAGCACAAGGAATCGGTATTTTTCGAGGCCCCGATGCGGGCCAAGTCCGGAAAGGAGATTCCCGCGAGCATCGCCCTCTCTCCGGTGAGCGATGAGGACGGGAACATCGTCGCGGTCGCCAGCATCCACAAGGATTTGACCGAGCGAAACCGCGCCGAACAGTCGCTGCGGGATAGCGAGGAGCGTCTCCGGAGCATCTACGATGCGGCCAACGACGCCATTTCCTGATCGATCTGGAATCGCAGAGGATCGTCGAAACGAACCCCCAAGCATCCCGGATGCTCGGCTACACCCGGGAGGAGCTCGCGGGGATGCTCATTCAGCAGATTCATCCCCATGAAATGCCGCTTCTGCTTTCCATGATGAATGAACTGCGCGAGGGAAGGGTGGTCCGCACCGACCGGCTCTCGTGCCTGACGAAATCGAAGGAGAGCATCCCTGCGGAAATTTCCTTTTCCAGCGTGGAGATCAAGGGCCGGCCATTCGTCATGGCGATCGTGCGCGACATCACGGAAAGAATACGCGCCGAGAAAGAGCAGGAGTTGTACGTCGAGCACCTGAAGGCGCTGAACAATCTAACCCAAAAAATTACGACCAGCCTGGATCTGGAAGAGGTGCTCCGCTATATCACTGATTCGGCCGGTTTCCTCTTGAGCGTTCCTTTCGTTCAGATTTTTATCAACGAGGGGGGGTATCTGGTTCTCAAGGCGCGGAACCGGGACGGGTGGGATCTGGGGGACCGGGCGTTCCCGATCGGAAAGGGCGCCGTCGGGTATGTCGCAGAGCGCGGCGAGATTATCTACAGCGAAAATGTTCAGGAAGATTCGATCTGGCAGTTCAAGAATATCGCGGTAGAATACAGTCTGGTCTCGTTCTTGGGTGTTCCCTTGTTGAGCGAGGGGAATGTGTATGGCGTTCTCTCGTGCCTGACCCAGGAGAAGAGAGCGTTTACCAAGGATGAGTACGAACTCATCTCCGCTTTCGCGAACGCGGCGTCCGTCGCCCTCCAGAACGCAGAGGTCCACTCGCGGCTGGAAGCTTCCTTCGATGAACTGCACAAGCAGCAAAAGATGATCGTGCGGGCCGAGAAGCTCTCCTCGCTCGGCGTTCTCGCCGCGGGGGCGGCGCATGAGATCCTGAACCCGGCCAACATCATCAGCATCCGCGCCCAGCGCCTCGCCGAAAAAAGCGTGGGCGGAACCCAGGAGCACAAGGCGGCCGAGATCATCCTGCACAATGTCCGGCGGATTTCGCGGATTTGCGACGACTTGAGGCGCTTCTCCCGCGATGAGCCGCCCGCGATGGCGCCCTTTGATCCGGACGAGGTGCTCCGGGAGTCGGTCGGGTTCATGGAGTCGGAGATCCGCGCGGCCGGCGTCGCGTGCCGTCTGGAGCTGAATCCGGGGCCGGTCGCCGTCCGGGGCGATTCGCATCAAATCCAGCAGGTGTTCATCAACCTGCTGAGCAACGCCCGGGACGCCATGCCCGGGGGAGGGCGGCTGCGCGTCGCCTCGCGGGAGATCGAGGAGGACGGCAAGAGATGGTGGGAGGCGCGCTTTTCAGATTCGGGCGCGGGGATTCCGGAGGACACCCAGGGCCAGATATTCGATCCCTTCTTCACCACCAAGCCCGAGGACCGCGGCACGGGCCTGGGCCTCTCGGTCTCACACGGGATCATCGAAAACCATGGCGGAAAGATTTGGGTCGAATCGACTCCCGGCCAGGGAGCGACCTTTTATGTACGACTGGAAGTATTTCTGCAAGGAGGATGACGGAAATGTCTAAAATGTTGATCGTTGATGATGAGCAGGGAGTTTTGGATGAATTGACCGAGGTTTTCTCCGAGTACGGCTATGAGATATCCACCGCCACGAACGGGAGGGATGCGATCGCCTTCGCTCTCGAGCGCCAGCCCGACATCATGCTGCTCGACATCCGGATGCCGGGGATGGATGGGCTCGAAACGCTGAAGCGAATCAAAGAGATCCGCCCCGATCAGGGTGTGATCATGGTGACGGCCGTCCAGGAGGAAGGGCTGGCCAAGCAGGCGATGGCGCTGGGCGCGTTCGACTACATCACCAAGCCGGTGGATTTGAACTACCTCAGGACGAGCGTGGTCATCAAAATAATCAACATGTTCTCCGAGGATGAGGTCACCCTGTCCTCCGGGAGCGAAAGCGCCATCTAGAATCGGCTGAGAGTGGTTGCGGCGGTTCAGTCCCAGAACTTCGGAAGAGAGAGGTAGCCCTCGCGCGGAAGGCGCTCGACCGGCGGCCGGCCGTACATTTCCCCGAACCGCTGCAGGCTGCGCACATGGGCGAGTATCTCCCAGTGAATCTGCCGCAGGGCCGCCCCCAGGGTGATGAGAAAATGGCCCTCCCGCTCGGGGCTCTCGCGCACACCGATGGGGTGCAGCCCAGCGGCCCGGCGCCAGAACTCGAGCGCGCTCTCCTCGGCGTGCTCATCCTCCCGGACCTCGTCGAGATCGACCTCCCAGACGCAGGTCACCGCCAGAAGCCCATCGGGACCCTCCCGGTCCAGGACCTCGAGCGCAAATCCGATCATCTCGCGCAATAAGGAAAGGAGCGATTCCCGATCGTGGCACACCCCGGCCGGTATCCAGCGGCCGGGAGTGCTCTGGATGGCCGCCATGTCCACCGGGGGCAGCGCGTGGCCCCTCTCGCGGAGCGGCGCCCGCAGCAGATCGAGCAGCCAGCGGCAGGGCACGTAGGCGATGTGGCGAAGCTGAATCTCGGGCGACCATCTGGCCCATGCGGGCGCATCCAGTGAGCGGGTGAATTCCGCATCCGGAAATGACGCGACCTCCCGGGCCACCCTTTCGGGGTCCGCGGCGAGGGCGGCGCGAAGGCGGGGAATTTCTTCCTGCATGGCGGCGCGTTCGTCCATTTTTTTTCTCCCGAAGAGGACCGCGAATCCAAACCTATCATCAGGGCTCCGGGCCGGGCAATTCCCTTCCGCGCCCCGCCTTTCCTCCAGGGGCGTTTCTTTATAGATTGGTGGCGCCCGGTTTTCTTGCCCTCGGAATCTTCAGGTGCCCTCGAGTCTCCAGATGAAAGGAAGGGGATGTGGTGGCCGGAAACGATAAGCTGATCCTCATCGGAGGCGGCGTGCGCTCGGGGAAGAGCCGCCTCGCCCTTGCGCTCGCCCGGGAGCTGGGGGAGCGCCGCGTCTTTCTCGCCACCGCCGAGGCGGGCGATGCGGAGATGCGCGAGCGCATCGCGGCCCACCGCGCCGAGCGGGGAGATGACTTCGAAACCATCGAGGAGCCGGCGGCGCTGGCGGCGGCGCTGGGGCGGATCGGGAGAGCGAATGTCGTGGTGATCGACTGCGTGACGTTCTGGCTCTCGAACCTGCTCCTGCGGGGGGATGCGCCCGGAGAGATATTGCAGAAAGCGGACGCGCTGCTCGCTTCCCTTCAGAGTCTTTCCTGCCATGTCATTTTGGTGACCAATGAAGTCGGGATGGGGGTGGTGCCCGAATCCGCCCTGGGACGGCAGTTCCGCGATCTGACCGGGACCGTGAACGCCCGGATCGCCCGCCGGGCGGATGAGGTCTACTTCTCGGCGCTGGGGATGATGCTTCGCCTCAAGCCGGGGCCAAT
>JAQBZT010000017.1 GCA_027622355.1 bacterium
TGGCGGCGCGCGTCATGGCGGGGGGGACGCTCGAGGAGCTCGGCGTGACGCAGGACTCGGTGGTCTCCCACTACGGGGTGAAGGAGGCGGTTTTCCCCTTCAAAAAGTTCCCGGGGGAGGATGTACTTCTCGGTCCCGAGATGAAGTCCACGGGCGAGGTGATGGGGCTGGCGCCGGATTTCCCGGCGGCCTTTCTCAAGTCGCAACTCGGGGCGGGTTCGGAGGTGCCTTCCGGCGGGCGGGCGTTCGTCTCGGTGCGCGATGAGGACAAGGCGGCGGCGGTGCCGGTGGCGCAGGCGCTGGTCGAGCTGGGTTTTGAGATCGTGGCGACGGACGGGACGCACCGGTTCCTCGACTCGAACGGGATACCCGCACGCAAGGTCCACAAAGTGACCGACGGCGAGCGGCCCCATATCGTTGATCTGATGGAGCAGGATGAGATTGCATTTGTCCTGAACACGACAGAGGGCAAGCAGTCGAAGCTGGACAGCTACTCCATCCGAAGGACCGCCCTTTTGCGGAATATTTTCTACTGCACGACGCTCGCGGCTGCCCAGGCGGCCACGCGCGCGATGCGCTCGCTCCGGGAAGGGAAAACCGCCGTCCGCTCACTCCAGGCCTATCACGGCAGCGGGACGGGCGTGGCTGAAAGGGTATGAGGAAAGGGCGCCGGGTCCGCTTCCTCCTGGCCGCGTTTTTTTCCGCTCTTCTTTCACTCGCCCCTGTGTTTTCCGCATCTGCCGCGGCGGCCGCTCCCTCGCCCGTCCGGCAGGCGTTCGTCCAGCGGCAATCGCGTGTTTGGCTCCGCGCCCGAGGAGAAGTCATCCGGGTTCTAAAAGATGATCTGAAGGGCAGCCGGCATCAGCGGTTCATCGTTCGCCTTGCCGATGGTCTGACGGTTCTGGTTTCCCACAACATCGATCTGGCCGCCCGTGTCCCCGTTCGTCTGGGCGATGGGGTGGAGGTGTTCGGGCGGTATGAATGGAGCCGGAAAGGCGGAACGATTCACTGGACGCACCGCGGCACCCGCGGGGAGAAGCCGGGGGGCTGGATACGCCACCGCGGCGCTCTCTTCCGCTGAGAGGGAAGCTACATCTTCTTTCCTGTGGCGATGAGGCGCGGCCGCGTGGGGGATACGGGAACGCCGTTGTAGTGGCCGTAGAGATTGATGTTGGCGAATCCGGCCTCTTCCAGTAGGCTTTTGAGTGTTTCGGGCTCGAAAAGGCGCAGGGAGTACATGTATTTTTTCGGTGGGCGCCCGGGGGGATGCACTTCCCGGAAAATCTCGTAGCGGACTTCTCCGCTGCTGTCGTTGATGTGGCTGGACTCGATAATCCGGTATCCCTCGATGGTGATTTCCTCCTCCGGGGGAATGTGGCTGCGAAGGTGCTCCGGGTTCCGCACGTCGATATAGATGCCTCCGCCGGGGCGTAGGATGCGGTATGCTTCCTGTGCGGCGGCCTTGTCCTCAGTGATGTCTTGGAAGTACCCGAAAGAAGTAAACAGGGAGGTTGCCGCGTCGAAGGTTTCCGCGGCGAAGGGCAGTCGCCGGATGTCCCCGCGGACCCAGGAGAGCCGCGGTTCTTGTTTCCGGGCCTGGTGCAGGAGCGAGAGGCTGAAGTCGAGACCGACGGGCCGGTAGGCATTTTCTTTCCACTTCCGGCTGTGGCGGCCGTAGCCGCAGGCCAGATCCAGGATGCGCGCCCGGGGGGGGAGATCGAGAAGCAATTCGACGGAGGCCGTTTGGACGGGCGTCCACGAATCCTCCGCGCGCTGCATGAGCGGGTAGTCTGCGTCGAAGGAAGTTTCATACCAAGGCTTGTCGGATGTCATGGCCAAGTCTTACGCCGAGAAGGAGCCGGCTTCAGCGCTCGCAAGGGCGGTATCGGGGGAAAGAAATTATGATTATCCGTCTTCTCTTTTATCTGTTTCTCGCTTGGGCAATTTACTACGCGATGACCTCAATCTTCAAAGGGAAGGGAGAGGGGCGGGAGCCGGGCCATGGCGGGGAAGGCTTCGAGGGCGAGCTTCGGGCCTGCCCCGAGTGCCACACGTATTTTCCGCCGGATACGGGTGTTTTAAAAAAGGCGGGGGAAGAGCGGCTGCTCTTTTGCGGGCCGGATTGCGCCGAGCAGTTTGCGGCCCGGGGCAAGCCCAAGGAAGAAAAAAGCTAAGGTTCAGAGGAGACCGCCGGCTTCCCCTTGGTGTTCGGGACGTTGACTTTTCGGGGTCGTACCTTCATCTTTTTCATTACTTGGGGTATGGAGATGCCCCCCGGGTTGCAGTAAACACCTGTTTTGAATGGCGGGGGAGTATCCATGAAGATCTTTATCGACACGGCGAACCTGGATGAGATTCGAGAGGCGGCCTCGCTCGGCGTTTTAGATGGGGTGACCACCAATCCCTCTCTTATCGCCAAAGAGGGGGCGGACATCCATGCCCGGATCAAGGAAATCTGCGGGATTGTGGACGGCCCCGTCAGTGCCGAAGTGGTGGCCACCGAGTGGGAGGAGATGGTCGAAGAGGGGCGGACCCTTGCCGCCATCCACGAGAATGTTGTCGTCAAAGTGCCCGTCGGGCCCGCAGGCCTTCGGGCGGCGAGCAAATTCCGCGAGGAGAACATCCGCACGAATGTGACCTTGATCTTTAATCCGGCCCAGGCGCTTCTCGCGGCGAAGGCGGGCGCCTCTTTCGTGAGTCCTTTTGTCGGGCGTCTTGACGACATCGGCCAGTCGGGCATGGATATGGTCGCGGACATCGTTCAGATTTTCCAGAATTACGATTTCGCGACGGAAGTTCTCGTGGCCAGCGTCCGCAATCCCGTCCATTTTCTCCAAGCTGCCAGCATGGGCGCGGATATCGCCACCTTACCCTTCAAGGTCATTGGCCAGCTGCTGAATCATCCGTTGACGGATATCGGTCTGGAGAAGTTTCTTTCTGACTGGCGGCAGGCGCAGCAACTGCGCTGACCGCTTTTACGGGAGTGGCATTCGATGCCGATGTATGAATACCTCTGTGCGAAGTGTGAACGTGATTTTGAGAAACTGATTTCATCCTCCGAGAGCGATGAGAGGATGACATGCCCGGAATGCGGATCGCACAATGTCCGGAAGAAACTCTCCCTGTTTGGCGTCGGAGCGAAAGCCTCTCTCGGGGGCGGCACTTCCTCGTTTGGCGGAGGCGGCTGCTGCAGCGGCGGAGCCTGCTCTTGCCATTAGTGCTAGCCGCGTCCATGAATTCTGCTCGATGGGTTCAGCCTTCTCTCCTTACCTTGCCTGATGACGGAGGCGTTCATGCCGAAGAAGCCTGTTGAGAAGGTCAGCATCCTTGACACGTCTGGGGCCCAGTTCATGGCCGCAGCCGACAAAATGAATCTCGATGATGATATGCGGATTCTCCTGAAGTCGCCGTTTCGGGAGGTCCGCGTGGAGGTGCCGCTGCGGAAAGACGACGGTTCGCTCGTCGTTTATAGCGGCTATCGCGTGCAGTTCAACGGGGCGCGCGGGCCGTTCAAGGGGGGCATCCGCTACCACCCGGATGTGACCTGGCATGAGATTTGCGGTCTGGCGGAGCTCATGGCCTGGAAAACAGCCCTGGTGAATATCCCCTTCGGCGGCGCGAAGGGTGGCGTCGATGTGGATGTGAAGGACCTCTCCCGAGCCGAACTCGAGCGCCTGACCCGGAAGTTCATATCCCGTATCGGCCGGATCCTGGGTCCTTACCGGGACATCCCGGCGCCCGACATGAACACGAACGCCCAGGTGATGGCCTGGGTGATGGACGAGTACAGCAGCCGGAACGGCTACAGCCTGGCGGCGGTGACCGGAAAGCCCATTGCCCTCGGCGGGTCGGCGGGCCGGGAGGAGGCGACAGGCAATGGCGTTGTGATGGTGTTTGGAGAGATGGCCAAGAAAGAGAAGTGGGACCCCGAAAAGATGACGGCCGCGGTCCAGGGATTCGGGAACGTGGGCAGCTATGCCTCCCTTTTCCTCTCGCAGCTTGGCGTGAAGGTGCAGGCCATCTCCGATGTGACCGGGGCCTATTATTCGGGAAAGGGGATTGACCTCAATCATGCCCTGGCTTACCGGGTCAGCCACGGCGATCTGTCGGGCCTGGATGGCGTCGAGCAGATCACGAACGAGGAGCTTCTGGCGCTGGATGTGGATGTTTTGGTGCCGGCGGCGCTCGGCGGTGTGATTCATGCCGAGAATGCGAACGATGTGCGGGCGCGGATTGTTCTGGAGGCGGCCAACGCGCCGGTGACCGACGCGGGCGAAAAAATTCTGCTGGACAAGAATGTTTATATTGTGCCCGACATTCTGGCCAATGCGGGCGGCGTGATTGTGTCCTATTTCGAGTGGGTCCAGAATATTCAGCAGTTCACCTGGAGCAAGAAAAAGGTGAATACCGAACTTCGCCGGATTTTGGTCCACGCCGCTGGCCGGGTACATGATCTGGCCGAAAAGGAGAGGACCTCCCTGCGAACAGCGGCTTATATGATAGCCATCGAACGGGTGGCCGAGGCGGAGCGTCTTCGGGGAGCCTGATGGCCTCCTGCCAGTTTTGCGGAGCATTGTTTGTCTGAAGATTTCCATGTTCATGCCACAGGCCTGAGAAAATCCTTCGGGGCGCTGCACGCCGTGGACGGGATTTCGTTTCACGTCCGGCGGGGGGAGTGCTACGGCTTTTTGGGGCCGAACGGCGCGGGCAAAACCACCACCATCCGGATGCTCCATGGGGCTGTCCGCCCGGATGCGGGCGATCTGCGCGTGCTGGACTTCAAAATGCCCCAACAGGCCCGCCTGGCACGCGAGCGGATGGGCATCGTTTCCCAGGAAGATACGCTCGACAGGGAGTTGACGGTCCGCCAGAACCTGTGGGTTTTCGCGATGTATCACGGCATCTCCCGCCGCGACTCCCGCAGCCGGATTGATTCGCTCCTGGATTTCGTCCAGCTCGGAGATAAGGTGGATGCGCAAATCAAGGTTCTCTCGGGCGGAATGAAGCGACGGCTCCACATCGCCCGGGCGCTTCTCCACCAGCCGCAGATCCTGGTTCTCGATGAGCCGACGACGGGGCTCGATCCCCAGGCGCGCCATCTGGTCTGGCAACGCCTCCGCGAGCTTCGCCGGCAGGGGCTGACGATTCTCCTCACCACCCACTATATGGAAGAGGCCGCCCAGCTCTGCGATCGCATTTCGGTGATCGATGAAGGGAAGTTTCTGGTGGAGGGCGGGCCCGCAGAACTGGTGGAAGCGCATGTGGGAGAAGAAGTACTCGAATTCCGCGGCATGGAAGAGGACGAGAAAAACATCCTCTCCGCCCTGGAGGGTCTTCCCGTTGACTGGGAGCACGCGGGCGATACGCTTTATGTGTATTGCCGCAACGGAACCCCCATCATGGAACGCCTGATATCCAGCGGGAGGTCGGATTTCATCCGGCGGCCTGCCTCACTCGAGGATTTGTTTCTGCGCCTTACCGGCCGGGAGATACGCGAATGATGCTCTCCGGGTTTGCCCCGAGCCACCGGGCCTACCGCGTCTGGATCCGGCATCTGGTCTATTACCGCTCCTATTTTCTCGCCGAGTGGGCGGGCAATCTGGGAGAGCATTTCCTCTGGCTCCTCGCGTTCGGCTACGGGCTGGGAAGGCTCGTCCCCTCCCTGGACGGATTGAGCTACGCCCAGTTCATCGGGCCGGGGATTGTCGTTTCGATCGCCATGTGGACCTCCTCCTACGAGTCCACCTACGGCGTCTTCTCCCGAATGCGGATTCAGAACATCTACGAGGCCATGCTCTCGGCGCCGCTCACGATCGGAGACGTGGTGCTCGGCGATCTGCTGTGGTGCGCCACGCGGGCCCTGATCAGTTCCACTTTGATGATCGTCGTCCTCACACTCTTCGGTCTGGTCGGCTCGCCGTGGGCGATCGCGGCCCTGCCGATTCTCTTCCTGGAAGGGTTGATGTTCGCGGGTCTCGGAATGATGGCGGCGACGATGGCGCCGAGCTTTTCCTTGTTCAATTTCCATTTCTCCATCGTCGTGATGCCCATGTTCTTTTTCGCCGGGACGATGTTTCCGATCAGCGGGCTGCCCGAATGGGTGCAGAAAATATCGGCCTTCCTGCCGCTCACCCATGCGGTCCAACTGGTGCGGGGGCTGATCATCTACGGAAAGGCGGAGTCGCTGGTTTGGCATCTGTCTTACCTGGTCTTGTGCACGGTGGTTTTCCTCAGCGCCGCCTGTTATCTCGTCGGCCGGAAGCTTGAGGTCTGACATGGGAGAGAAAAGGGTCGTCCTGCCCATCCGGGGCCCTTTTCTTTTTCACGAGAGCGTTGTGCGCTTCCAGAACTCTCCCGATGAATTGATCAACTGCTATGACGGCGAGGCTTTCCGCCGGGTCGTTCACAACGCTGCGGGTGGGCATTTTCTCTTGGAGGCGCGCTCCGGGGGAAAGTCGCAGGTGGAGATGCGGCTTCTTGCACCGGGGAAAATCAATGGGGATATGGTCGAGGCGGGGGAGCGGACCCTGCGCCATATTTTGGCGGCCGATCTGAATCTCGCCCCTTTTTACCGCATGGCCCGGGAGGATGCCCGCCTCGCGCCGATTGTGAAAGCCTTTCGCGGCCTCAAGCCCGTCCGCTACGGCACTCTTTTTGAAGCCCTCCTCACCGCCATCACCACTCAGCAGGTGAACCTCACCTTCGGCGGGCGCATCCGCGCGCGGGTGGTTAAGCGTTGGGGAGAGCGGCTGTCGCTAAACGGTAAAATCCACTATGCGTTTCCCTCTCCCGGCCGCATCGCGCGCACCCGGGTGAGTTCTTACCGGAACTTGCAATTCTCCGAGCGCAAGGCCGAGTATGTGATAGGTGCGGCGCAGGAGGTCGCCTCAGGCGCGCTGGATGAGGCGGCCCTTGCCGCGCTCTCCTCGGAGGCGGCGATCGAGCGGCTGGTTCAGCTTCGCGGCATCGGCCGGTGGACGGCCGAGCAGGCGCTTCTCCGCGCCTTGGGTCGGGTAGATGTCCTGCCCGCGGGGGATCTGGGCGTCCAAAAGGTGGTGGGGCGCTACTGCTACGGCGAGGACAAGGTTTCGGAAGCGAAGGTCCGCATCTGGGAGAAAAAGTGGGCGCCCTGGGGCTCTCTGGCGATGACCTACCTTTTTGCGGCCTGGCGGAAGGGCATCGCTCCTTCCCGGTAGAAAACTTTCCGTTTCACGGGAGAGATGCGTGGAAGATTGGCGGAAGGAAACCGATCGAAGAGAGCACACGCTGCTCGCCCCCTATGCCGCCATCAGCAGCGAATCTCTGGGGCGGGTCCACCCCGAGCAGGAACATCCGATGCGCACCGCTTTTCAGCGGGACCGCGACCGGATCATCCACACGACGGCGTTCCGCCGCCTCGAGTACAAAACGCAGGTCTTTGTAAACCACGTCGGCGATCACTACCGCACCCGGCTGACCCATACGGTCGAGGTGAGCCAGATCGCGCGCTCCATCGCCCGGGCGCTCCGCCTGAACGAGGATCTGGCGGAAGCGGTGGCGTTGGCCCACGATCTGGGACATCCCCCCTTTGGCCATGCGGGCGAGAAGGTGCTCAACGATCTGATGGCGGCGCATGGGGGGTTTGAGCACAATCTTCAGGCCCTGCGGATCGTGGAATATCTCGAGCGCCGCTATCCAGCTTTCTCCGGCCTGAACCCGACTTGGGAAACGCGGGAGGGAATTATCAAGTACCTCAGCCGCTACGGGGGTCCGATGCCCGGAGGACTCACGAACGATATCGCACCGGGACTCGAGGCGCAGGTCGTCGATGCGGCGGATGAAATCGCCTACAACAATCACGATCTGGACGACGGGTTGTCCTCGAATCTGTTCACCTGGCAGGACGCAAAACAGACTTCGCTCTGGCGCGAGCATTACGAGAGCTCACAGGCGGCATTCCCGGACGCAACGGAACGAATCCTGCGGCATGAGGCTATCCGGCGCATCATCAACGCCCAGGTGGGGGACTTCGTCATCGCCACGCAAGCGCGAATTGACGCCCTGGAGCTGCAGAACATCTCCGATGTCCGCGCGCGGGGCCACGGCGTCGCCGCGTTCAGCGATGGGATGGGAAGCCGCAACCGGGAACTGAAGAATTTTTTGATGGAGCGAATGTACCGGAACCCGCAGGTCATTCATCTGGAAGATGAAGCGCGCCACGTCCTGACGGACCTCTTCGAGAGTTATGTGAACGATCCGTCCCGCATGCCTGTTCATGTGGCCCAGCGGCGGGAGAAGGACGGAAGGCACCGGATGGTGTGCGACTATATCGCCGGAATGACAGACCGCTTCGCGCTGCAGCAGCACGAGAAACTGTTCGGGCCGAAGGCACAGGTCCTGATCCGTCCCGGCGGGTTTCCGCGGGAAGAGGGCGGCTAGGGCGCCAGCGTGACGTTGTAGCCTTCCCGGTTCCGTTGGACCAGAAGCTGCACTTGCGGGAACTCCCTGGCCCGGACGATGGCTTGCCGGAACGTGCCCAGATCGTCCGTCTCAAGTCCGTTGATCTTTCGGATGACATCGCCCGGCCGGATGCCGATGTTTTCCGCCGGGCTCCCCTCGAAAACGATCGTCACGACAACGCCTTTCGTCGTCGAAAGCCGGAAGTTACGCAGCGATTCGCCGTCGATTGGGCCCACGCGAACACCCAGCCAATCGCGCGAAATTTCGTTCGCCAGTGTCTCGGGCACTTCCGTGAGAACGATCTGCCGCGAGAGTATCTGACCGCTTCGCCAGAATTTTATCGCGACCTCGGAGCCCACTGTGTAGCCGGAGAGTTCGTTCAGATATTCCTGGCGCGAGTGGATCTCCTTGTTGCCGAAAGAAAGAAGAATGTCGCCGCGTTTCATCCCCGCCTGAAGCGCCGGGCTCATGGGAAGAATTTTGGCTGCCACCACGCCCTGGTGTTGCGGATAATTTAGATGCGTGGCGAGGCGGGACGTGAGGTTTTGAAGGACGAGGCCGACCCAGCCCCTCCGCACTTTTCCGAACAAAATCAGATCGTTCACGATCCGGTGGGCCCGGTTGATGGGAATGGAGAACCCGATTCCCTGCGCTTTCCCGAAAATGGCGGTGTTGATGCCGATCAGCTCGCCGTAAATATTGAGCAGCGGCCCGCCCGAGTTTCCCGGATTGATGGAAGCGTCCGTCTGGATGAAATCCCCCGGATGCCGCTTCCTGCGCGGCCCTCCGAGACCGATGGTGCGTCCGAGGGCGCTGACCACGCCGGTGGTGACCGTATGGCCCAGGCCGAATGGATTGCCGATGGCGATGACCGTTTCGCCGATCATCAAATCATCGGACCGGCCCATCGGGAGGTGGGGAAGAGGTTCCTTCGAGTCGATTTTCAGGATGGCGAGGTCGTTGCCGGGATCGGCGCCCACGAGGCGCGCCGGGTAGGTGCGCTTGTTGGCCAGGTGAACAAGAATCCGGGTTGCGCGGGAGATGACGTGTTCGTTTGTGAGGATGTAGCCGTCAGAGCGGATGATGACGCCCGTTCCCAGACTGCTGGTTCGCCTTCTCTGGTTCTGTCCGCCGAAAAATTCCTTGAAAAATTCCTCGGCCGGGTCCAGATTGAACTGGGAAAAAGGGTTGGGACGTTTTCGGATTTGAAACGCGCTGATGTTGACCACCGCGGGGGCGGCGAGTTCGACGGCGTGGACGATGGGCGTCCGGCGTCCCTCCCTCCCACGCTGCTGGGTCATTTGACTGGGAGCGGCGAGCGCTGCGCCGATGGAGAGCGGAAGTAGCAAGAGCGTGAAGAAAAGGATGGGAGACCAGCGGCCGGAAAGCATGATGTACACTTTTTTCATGGGCGATACCGTATGGCGGCGAAAATAATGGTTTGCTTGCGCCGAATTTTCAGGAATGTCGGATTTCCTTCTCCGGTGTTCCGCATGGCCACCCGGAAATCGGCCATGGAGCGAACCGGCTTCTTGTCCACTTCGAGGATCACATCGCCGGGCCGAACCCCGCTTCGGGCGGCCGCGCTGCCGGGTGCGACCGAAACGACGATGACCCCTGTAGTTTCTGAAATGCCAAAGCGGTTCGCAAGTGGCGGGGTCAGGTCCGAGGCCCGAAGGCCGATTCGCCGGTCAGGCCCTGCGGGTTTTGCCGAGCGGCTCTGGGGCAAACGCCCGATGCGGATTTTTTTCGTAAGGAGTTTTCCGCTCCGGTAGAATGTTATCTCATGCTCCGTCCCTGGCCCCGCCCGGGCGATCAGCCGGGCGAGCATCTCCCAGTTCAGGATCTCCTTCTTGTCGAAAGATACGACGATATCGCCTCTCTTCAGGCCTGCGCGATCGGCCGGCCCGCCGCGAACCACCTCCTCAAGCCTGCCGCCGCGGGAGTGTTGGAGTCCGAGACTTCTGCTCTCGGTCGGGGGGACCGGCCCGATCGTCACCCCCAGTCTCCCCCGGACGGGATGACCCCGGTGGATCAGTTCGTCGATGATCGGCTTCACATCGTTGATCGGAATGGCGAATCCCACCCCCAGATTCCGGGAGCGCTGCCCCCGGGCGAAGATGGCGGTGTTGACGCCGACGACCTCGCCCTTTTCGTTTGCGAGCGGGCCGCCCGAATTTCCGGGATTGATGGCGGCGTCCGTCTGAATGTAGACCTTCTGTGTGCGGTTTCCCTTTTCCAGCTTTCTGGTCTTTGTGCTCACCACCCCGACGGAGACCGAATGGGAGAGGCCGAAGGGACTCCCGATGGCAATGACCCACGCGCCCGCCTCCAGAAGGTCGGAATCGCCCAGTTTCGCGGGGGGCAGCGTCCGCGCGGTGTCGATTTTCAAGAGGGAGAGATCGGTGCTTTCGTCATCCGCGACGATATGTCCGTCGAACTCCGCGCCGTCCTGGAGCCGGACGCGGATCGAGACCGCTTCCTTGACGAGATGCAGGCTGGTCAGGATATGGCCCATGGGCGAGATGATGATTCCCGCGCCAGCGTTGCCGGGCTGCCAGGGAAAGGAGCCATCCGGTGGTTTTGTGGATCGCTCGAAAAATCCCCCGAAGCCGCCCAGCTGCTGGGTAGCCCTTTTGACTTCGATGTGAACGACAGAGGGCCGGAGCCGCTTCACCGCCTGAACAAATGAGGGGGCGTCGAGGGAGGCGGCCGGGGGCGGAAACCGCATCTCGAGGCCAATGCCAAGGGCAAGGGCCAGAAAAAAGGAAACGCGGGGGAAGGGGTAAGAGGCAAGCCGTTTCATCGGTTATTTCCTGGCAATAGAGAGGCATTGTCGCGAAACCCACCGCCATGCTAGCATTGCCCTTGTTTTCGGGACAGCCCAGCGCAAATCGAGAGGAATGATTTGTTGACCGGCTTTCCCGCCCTCTGGTAGTTTTATGGGCTGTCGTGGCAAGAATGGCCACTGGGGATTTTTTCGCCTTCCGAGAGTAAACCCTTTGCCGTGAACCAAGCGCATATCCGGAACTTTTCCATCATCGCTCACATCGATCACGGTAAATCCACCCTGGCGGATCGGATTCTCGATTTCACGGGGGCAGTCAGCGAGCGCGAGCGCACCGCTCAGATTCTCGACTCGATGGAACTCGAGCGGGAACGGGGGATCACCATCAAAGCGGCGAGCGTTCGGCTTCGCTACGCGTCCAGGAGCGGCACGGAATACATCTTCAATCTGATTGATACGCCGGGACATGTGGACTTCAGCTACGAGGTCTCCCGCAGCCTCAAGGCATGCGAGGGGGCGCTCCTTCTGGTGGATGCTACCCAGGGCGTTCAGGCGCAGACCTTGGCCAACGCCTATCTCGCGCTCGATCTTGATTTGGTGATCATTCCGGTTGTCAACAAGATCGATCTCCCCTCGGCGGACCCCGATCGGGTGATGGGCCAGATCGAGGATATTCTCGGGATTGGACGAGAAGAATGCCTCCTGGTGAGCGCCAAGCAGGGGATCGGTGTTGACCAATTGATGGAAGCCATCGTGGAGCGGATCCCCCCGCCGAAGGGCGATCCGAAGGGCCCGACAAAAGCCCTGATCATCGATTCGTGGTTCGATGCCTACCAGGGAGCGATTCCCCTGGTGCGGGTCTTCGAGGGGGGCCTCAAGAAGGGGGACATGATTCGCTTCATGTCGAACCGAAAGGAATATCAGGTCCTCTCCCTCGGCACGTTTACACCCCATCAAATACTGGTCAACGAACTGGGGACCGGGGAGGTCGGCTACCTGACGGCCTCCATCCGAGAGGTTCACGACACCCAGGTGGGCGATACCGTCACGCTTTCCTCCCGGGCCGCCGCCGCACCCATTCCAGGTTTCCGCAAGCCGAAGGCGATGGTGTTCTGCGGTCTCTATACGTCGGAAAGCGTGGAATATGAAGATTTGCGGGCGGCGCTGGAGAAGTTGAGCCTTAACGATTCGGCCTTTTCTTTCGAGCCGGAGTCTTCCGCGGCCCTGGGCTTCGGATTCCGGTGCGGGTTTCTCGGCCTTCTGCATATGGACATCATCCGTGAGCGCCTCGAACGCGAATACGATCTCACCCTCATCATCACGGCGCCCACGGTGGTCTACCGGGCGCTCCTGACGAATGGCGAAGTTATCGAGATCGAGAGTCCGGCCAAGATGCCAAACCCCGGCCTCATCGAGGAGATGGAGGAGCCTTTTATTCTCGGGACCATCCTCGTTCCCTCGGAATATGTGGGGACGGTGATCCGGCTGGCGCAAGAGAAGAGAGGGATACAGCGCTCCATGGTATATCTCGACACCAAGACGGTGCAGATTGTTTATGAATTTCCTTTCAGCGAGATACTCCATGATTTTTACGACAAGCTGAAATCCGCCACGCGGGGGTATGCCAGCTTCGACTACGAGTATCTGGATTACCGGTCCGCCGAGGTGGTCAAGCTGGACATTTTGCTGAACGGACAGATGGTTGATCCGTTCTCGACAGTTATCCATAAAGAGCGGGCGTATTATTACGGCCGGGCGGTGACGGAGCGGATGCGGAAGGTGATTCCGCGGCAGATGTTCGAGGTCGTGATCCAGGCCGCCATCGGCAGCCGCGTCATTGCGCGCGAGACGATTCGGGCGCTGCGCAAGGATGTGACGGCGAAGTGCTACGGCGGCGACATCACCCGGAAGCGGAAACTCCTCGAGAAGCAGAAAGAAGGGAAGAAGCGGATGAAAAATATCGGGACAGTAGAGGTTCCACAGGAGGCATTTATGGCCGTCCTTGACGTGAGCCGGGAGGGGACGTGAGCCGCGAAGAGAGAGAGGCAAACGGGTACAAAAAATCGGTCGTACGCGAATATGCCGAGGCCATTCTGATTGCGCTGGCGCTGGCGCTGTTCGTCCGCACCTTCGTTGTTCAGGCGTTCAAGATTCCATCCGGCTCAATGGAAGAGACCCTTCTCATCGGCGATCATATTCTCGTCAACAAATTCATCTACTGGTTCCGGGAACCCCGCCGGGGAGATGTCATCGTTTTTCGGTTTCCGCGCGATGAGAGCCGGGATTTCATCAAGCGCGTTGTCGGTCTTCCGGGCGAGATCGTGATGGTTCGCGGGCAACGAGTGTACATCAACTGTTCCACTCCGAATGCCCCGCAGACGTGTATCCCCATGGGCGATCGGGATTTCGCCATTTACAGGGGCGGGAGCGAAGGGATGGACTGGGGGCCGAGACAAATCCCCCCGGGCCATCTTTTCGTCATGGGGGACAACCGGAACAACAGCCAGGACAGCCGCTCTTGGGGTTTTCTGAAGATCGGCGAGCGGCGCGATTTCATCCCCCTGAGCCTGGGGGGATATTCCCTCGCGCTTCCCTTTCCCTGTTCCCTGTGGTCCGCGCTTTGCTGGGAAGACAAGATTCGCGGCGCGGCCTTCATCATCTACTGGTCCTGGAACGGTGATAACGGCTCCATCCGCTGGAGCCGCATCGGCAAGCTAATCCATTAACGACGCCTCCCCGGCATCTTTCATGAGATGGCGCAGCTTTTCCGTTGCGCCCGTCTCGTCTTCCCAGTAGTTCCACATGGCCCGAACGCCTTTCGGCGACCAGCGCCGGGGGGCCGACGCCGGGCCGAGGAGCGCGAGGGTGGGCGCTCCGCATAGGGCAGCCAGATGGCTGACGCCGGAGTCGCCACCCAGATAGGCGCGCGCCCGGGCGAGCACGCCCGCCAGCACCGCCGAGCGCGGATTTTCGAGCGCAGGAACGTTTCCACCCCATTCGCGTTCAAACATTCTGCAGGCCGCATCGTCCGCCAGCCCTTGAATGAGCAGTGGCCGCGCGCCAGTCATCTCGCAAAAAGAGCGGGCGAGGCGGGCGAGGCGCTCAGGGGGCGGCCATTTCTGTCTCCCGCCCCCTCCCGGATGAAGGGCGAGAAAGGACTTGTCCCCCCCCATCAGCGGGCGAAGGAGGGCGTCGGCAGCTTTGAGACTCGCCCGCGAGGGATGAAGAGGCGCAGGAGCACTTGGGCCGGCTTGGGGAGCGATCAGTGCGAGACTCTCCCGCATCCAGTCGAGGATATGAATGGCGCGCTCTTCGGGCGGAAATGGAGAAGCCACAACGGAGGTCTTCGGGCGAAGCGCCCCGAGCCGGCGGGAGAGCGCCCCCTCCGCGTCGAGGCTGAAGAAAACCAGGACATCGTATGCACCAAGGAGGCCGGAAAGATTGTCGTCGTCCGCCGTTCCGGCTTCCATGGGCAGCAGATGGAAGGGCGGCGCGCCGGCGTCAAGAAGATGGTCGGCGCGTCCTGCGTCGAGGAGCGGTGCCCCGTAGGCGGGATCCGCGGCGAGGGTGATTTCGCCCACGGGGAAATTCCGTCTCAAGGTGTCGAGCGCCGCCAGCGTCAGCAGGGTGTCGCCGAATGCCCCCAGCCGGTGGATCAGAATTCGCGGGTTCCGGGCGGTGCTTGTCACCATGCGTCCAGTGCGCGGGCGATCCGGGCGAAGTCTTCGGCTTCGAGCGTTTCGGCGCGCGTATTCGGGTCGATGCCGGCGTCATCGAGGATCGCGCTCCAGTCAATTGCACTGTCCCCGGCGCCGCGTATCGTGCGGAGGTTATTGAAGAGCGTCTTGCGCCGGTGCGCGAAGGCGGCCCGGATGAGTTGAAAGTAACGATCGGTGTCGGGAACTTCGACCGGCGGCGCCGGCCGGGCGCGAAGGCGCATGAGTGCGGAATCCACTTTGGGAGGCGGATGAAACGCCCCGGGGAGAACCCTCCGGGCGAGTTCTACCTCGTAATGGTGCCCTATCCACAGCGTGAGGCTGCCGTAATCCTTCCCGCCGGGCGGTGCCGTGAGCCTGAGGCCGACCTCCCGCTGCACCATCACGACAAGCAGGGGAAACCGCTCTTTCCGCCTGCATATGCGGGAGAGAAGCCCCGATGCGATCTGGTAGGGAAGATTGGCGATCACTTTCGCCGGGGCGGGGAAAGTGTCGAGGTCGAGCTGCATGGCGTCGCCTTCCACGACCTGAAGATTTTCCTCGGCCGCCTCCATCTCCCGAAGGACTGGAATCAGATTCCGGTCTATCTCCACGGCGATGACCCGCGCGCCGGTCTCGAGAAGCGCCCGGGTGAGCGTTCCGTCGCCGGCTCCGATCTCCAGAACGCAGTCACCCTGGTCGATCTCGCCCAGCTCGATGATGTGGCGGAGCACGCCGGGGGCGCGGAGGAAGTGTTGGCCGAAGCGATTTTGCGGGGTGTGGGACATCGTCTTCTGTGAGCGGAGATGGTGGGGCCGGTCACCGGGCCCTGGAATCTGGAGAAATGGTGGCCCGGGGGAAGGCCGGGGTCAAGGCGGATTTCCGCAGGTTTTGTGAGGGGAAATTCCGAGCTTTCCATGGCCGCCGGGCGCCCGGTTCGGGGCCGGGGAGAAGCGCTCGGGATGAGGCGGAAAAACGGGCGGCAACATTGATTTTTATCCGCCGCGCCTTTAGTATCCCGGGCGCAAGTGATTTACTGAGAGGGAGGCGGAAGAATATGGGCTTCGTCTCTTTCGGCTTCCATGAGTCTCTGGAAAACTGCGGGTTATGGGGTTTCCATTCTCAAGCGAAGCGGGCTTGTGAGACTTGGTCTATATCTGTAATTGCGGGACTGTCCTGCTACTTGATTTCGTTTCGGGAGCCGGTCTTGGCTCCCTTATCCCAGATCGGCCAGACAGGGAGTGCTGAATGAGCATCAAATTCAAGAAACTTGTCGCCCCGAAAGAAGGGACCCGCATCACCTTTAAGGGCGGGAAACCCCAGATTCCGAACGACCCCATCGTCTGCTACGTCCGCGGGGACGGCATCGGCGTGGACATCACCCCGGTGATGATAGATGTCGTGGACGCGGCCGTGGAAAAAGCATTCAAGGGAAAGAAACGGATCGAGTGGTTCCGCGTCATGGCAGGCGAAGACGCCGAGGAAATGTACGGCGAGCTGATGCCCGATGAGACCATGCAGGCTATCCGCCACTACTATTTTGCCATCAAGGGTCCCCTCTATACCCCGATCGGCGGCGGATTCCGTAGCCTCAACGTCGCCTTCCGGCAGATCAACGATCTCTATGCCTGCGTACGCCCCGTGCGCTACTTCAAGGGCGTTCCCTCCCCGATGCTTCACCCCGAGTGGGTGGACATGTGCATCTTCCGCGAGAACACTGAGGACGTGTACGCTGGCATCGAGTGGGAGATCGGTACCAAAGAAGTCAAAAAGGTTATCAACTTTCTCAACAAGGAAATGGGCACCAACATTCGCAAGGACAGCGGCATCGGCATCAAGCCCATCTCGGTCTTCTGCAGCGAGCGCATCGTCAAAAAAGCCATCGACTACGCCATCCTGCACAAGAAGAAAGTCCTGACGCTCGTCCACAAAGGAAACGTCCAGAAATACACCGAGGGCGCCTTCAAGGACTGGGGCTACGCTTTCCTCAAGAAAAAATACCGCAAGTACATCGTCACCGAGGAGGAGCTCTGGAGCAAAAAACACAACGGCAAGATGCCCCAGAACAAAATCCTCGTGAACGACCGCATTGCCGATAACATCTTCCAGCAGGTTCTTACCCGCCAGCGGGAGTACGAGGTGCTCTGCGCCACAAACCTCAACGGCGATTATCTCTCTGACGCCATTGCCGGCCAGGTCGGCGGCCTCGGCATGGCGCCCGGCGCCAACATCGGCGACGAGATTCACTTCTACGAGCCGACGCACGGGACCGCGCCAAAATACGCGGGCAAGGACATGGTGAACCCGGGCAGCCTCATCCTCTCCGCCGTCATGATGCTCGAGGACATGGGCTGGAAATCGGCGGGCGACCTGATCGTCAAGGGCATCGAGAAATGCCTCGAGAAAAAAACGGTCACCTACGATCTGCACCGGCAGATGGAAGGCGCCACGAAGCTCTCCTGCTCCGAATTTGGGAAGGCCATCATCAAGAACATGAAATAGAGAGGCTAGCCCTCTCGGGAGGAAATCATGGGCCGGTCGAAGATCACCATCGTCGGAGCCGGAAACGTCGGCGCCACCGCCGCGCACTGGGCCGCCGCAAAGGAACTGGGTGATATCGTTCTTGTGGATATCGTCGAGGGCGTGCCGCAAGGGAAAGGCTTGGACCTCTACGAAGCGGCTCCTGTAGAGGGTTTCGATTGCCGGATCACGGGCACCAACGATTACGCCGACACCGCGGGCTCGGACATTGTGGTTGTCACCGCCGGCATCGCCCGCAAGCCCGGCATGAGCCGCGACGATCTGATTTCCACCAACGCCAAAATCGTGGGGTCGGTGACCGATGAGATTGTGAAGCATTCGCCGGACTGCATTCTCATCATCGTCTCCAATCCGCTGGATGTAATGGTGACCAAGGCCCATATGCAGTGCGGCTTCCCGCGCGAGCGCATCATGGGCATGGCCGGCATTCTCGACAGCGCACGCTTCCGGGCGTTCATCTCGATGGAACTGAACGTGTCGGTCGAAGACATCAGCGCGACTGTTCTCGGCGGACACGGCGACAGCATGGTTCCGCTTCCCCGGTACAGCACGGTTTCAGGTATCCCCATCACGGATTTGATGACGCCCGAGCGGATCGCGTCGCTTGTTCAGCGGACGCGGGACGGTGGCGCCGAAATTGTGAACTTTCTCAAGACAGGGAGCGCTTTCTACGCCCCCGGCGCATCTGCAGTGCAGATGGTCGAGTCGATCCTGAAGGACAAAAAGCGCATTTTGCCGTGCGCGGTACTGCTTCAGGGCGAATACGGCCAGGACGGCATTTTCATGGGTGTTCCGGTGAAGCTGGGCGCTGGCGGCGTGGAGGAAGTCATCGAGCTGAATCTGACTCCCGAGGAGCAGGCGGCTTTTAATAAGTCGGCGGACCATGTTCGCGAACTGATCAAATCGCTGGACTGACGGCGGATTGGAAACTCAAAGCCGGTAAGGCCGCGTTGGATTTATGGGCGTGCGTCTCATTGTTCCAAGCCCAGGCTGCGCCCGTCAGTACTTTGGAAATTGACCAGAAAGTTAAGTTGATAGGCGGACAGGTGATTGATCCGCCCGCAGGGGCTGTTTTTTCGCGTCGCCGGCAACGCATCTGACCCGAATCCGCGAGGGACTGGATGAATATCCACGAATATCAGGGGAAAGCGCTTTTCGAGAAGTTCGGGGTTGCCGTTCCGCGAGGCCGGGTGGCGGGTACTCCCGAGGAGGCCGAGACCATCGCCAAAGAGCTTGGC
>JAQBZT010000018.1 GCA_027622355.1 bacterium
ACCTTTGCCAGGCGCGGACGGTGACCTCGCCACGGTCGATCCAGAAGGCGTCCAGATAGATGATCCGTTGGGGGCGCTCCTCGGGCGGGCCGTTCCGGGTGCCCTGGGTGAACTCGCCCGCCGGGACGAGGACCATCGGGCGTCCGTCCTTGAGGCCGATCCGGATCTCCACCGCGGAGGGCGCGCCGCCGCCGGCTGCCTGTGCCGCGAGGAGAATGATCCACAGAGTGAGAATCGCGCTGCGCATGGGGGTTATTTCTTCTTGCGCGGTTTCTTGTTGATGAAGGCCTCTCGAACGTACCGCACCGTGCCCCAGATTTCCTTGTCGTTCAGCACATGCCCATAGGCTTTCATGAAGTCGAATTTGGCCTCTTCGGTGACATCGATCCGCCCCAGCTTGATGAGCGAGAAGAGGAACTTGTCGTCGAAGCGGGCCATCATCTCCTTCAGGGTGTAGTTCATCGGCGGCGGCTGGATCTCGCTCACGAAAGTTTTCGGGTCCTGGCTGCCGACGGGGCGCTCGCCGTCGCCAAGCCCATTTTTCCCGTGGCACTGGGCGCAGGCGTCCTTGAATATCTCCTTCGACTCTTCATCCTTGATCATCTTGCCGGTGGTGATGCCTTTCTCCCATTCGATCAGCTTGCGGATCTGAGCGTCCTCGAGCACCTCGCCGAAGGCGGGCATGGCGGTCGCCCGGCCCTTCTTCAGCTGGAAGCCATTCATCTTCTCCTTGAGGACGTTCATCTTGCCGAACTTCACGACGGCGAAGATGTACTCGTCCGTCATGCGCTTCATGTAGGTGCTGCTGGTAAAGACCTGCGGCCGCGGCATCGAGCTTTGCCAGCTCGGGCCTTTTCCGTCGCCCTTGATGCCGTGGCAGGAGAAGCAGATTTCCTCGTAAATTTCTTTTCCGAGCCAGTAGTCGCCCTTGCCGGGCTCTTCGGCCTGCAGCTTCGTCTTCTTCTGGCCGAGGGACACGGAGGGGGCCGCCGCGAAGACAAACAGCGCGGAAACGGCCACTCCGAATGCTTTGATTGCGCTTTTAGAGAACAAGCCGGTACTCCCTCTTTGAATGCAATAAGAAATCAGAGCGGACAACGATGGGCGCGGAAGAGAAAGCATCTTCTCCTCCACGCCCATGAATTCTGGCTTCTTTTTTGCAGAGGATCAAACCGGCGGATGCGGAATGCCGGCCATTTTCCTCTGTGGCGTTATTTCCCTGCGCAGGGATTTCGCTTCGCGCACGGGTTCTTCGCGGCGCACGGATTCTTGGCCGCGCAGGGGTTCTTCGCGGCGCAGGGGTTGCCGCCGCAGGGGTTTCCCTTGCCGATCGTGGTGGTGCGGACGGTCTTCATGAATGCGATGCGCTTTTTCTCCCAATTCAGCATCCGCTTGTACTGCCGGGGGGAGAGGGAGGTCACATAGGCTTCAAGATCCCGATACTTCTGGGAATAGGGGTCCATCGGCGCGGCGCCGATGAAGACCGTGGCGCAAAGGTCGTTGAACTGCCCCACGCTGATGACCTGTCCGGCCGGGCTCAGGCGCGGGAAGTGCTCCGCGGCGCCCACGAGGGTCGGGATCGGCACCGGGTTGCGGTTGCCCATCACATCCACCGCCGTGCCGCCCACGGTTCTCCCGCGGGGATGGCAGCCCACGCATCCGACATCGCGGAACACGGTCTTTCCGCGCGCCACGGAGTTTTTCACGGAACTGTCGTTTTGCTGGGTAAAGAAGAAGGGCGGCGGCGTGATGCTCGACTTTTTCTGAAGCTGTGTCGTGGCGGCGGAGGCGGCTCCCATGGCGCCGACGGCGACCGCCAGGGCGAGTGCAAGAATCGTACAGAACTTTTTCATTCCATTGCTCCTTCCCAATTACGGAAAAAGAATTTGGTAAAAAGATTCTCAAAGGAGAAGACCGGCGCCCCCTCCCGGGTGTTGTTGGCCTAAATCATCCTGCACAAACCTGCCCGGCTTACTTGCGGGCGCAGGGGTTGCACGGATTCCCCTTGGCGCAGGGGTTCTTCGCCGCACACGGGTTCTTCGCGGCGCAGGGGTTCTTCGCCGCGCAGGGATTTCCGCCGCACGGATTTTTCGCCGCACAGGGGTTGCCCGCGCATGGATTTCCGCCGCAGGGGTTTCCGCCCCCGCCCCCGCGCGCGTAGATGAAGTTGGCCTTGTAGTAGCCCTTCCGCATCTGGGTGGAGACGCTGACCGGGGAGCCGGGCTTCAAGGATGCGGCGCTGACGGATTTCTTTCCCAGAAGCGCCTGGGTCTGAGAGGTGACGTGCAGCCGGACCACGTTCCCGCTCTGGTCGCGCACGCTGAGGTAGCCGCCCTTGTAGCCGACGACCTGACCCGAAACCATCACGCCCTCAAAACGGGCCGAGGCGCCGCCGCCGCCGCAGGGGTTGCAGGGATTTCCGCCGCAGGGGTTCTTCGCGGCGCAGGGATTGCCCGCGCAGGGGTTCTTCGCCGCACACGGGTTCTTTGCCGCACACGGGTTACACGGGTTGGCCGCCTCGGCCAGATCCACGCCCATTGATGAGAGGGCGAGGAGGGCGCCGAACGCAACCGCAAAAAGTTGACGGGACATGTCAGGAAGCCTCCTTCAGATTCAGAGAAGATTCAAAAACCACGGCGTAGAAAGTGTCGGAAGTGCCTGCTCCCCAATCGGTTTTTCAGCCGAGGGACTCCTCTTTCGAGGTTTCCATGCGCTGAAAAAAGCGCCGAGATGTTTCGGCAGCATCGTCTAAGAAAACAAGGGCCGAAGTTTGAAAATTCCCGATCCCCGGATATATTTTTGCGGATTTAAAAGTCTTTTTCCCGGTTTTCTAGGGCAGGAGGCCCATCCCCAGGATCGCGACCAGCAGGGCGAGAAACATCGAAATGGTCCCGCAATAGGCATGAATCTGCCGCACATCCGAATTCTCCGGCGTTTGCCGCAGGCGCCTCCCCAGATAGGCGGTGGCGAGAATGAGGAGAAGGGTGAGAGAGGCGAAATAGGCGTGGGCGGTCCCGAAAAGGGGCTCGCCGAGGGCGAGGGCCATGCCCCCGAGGCCGAGCAGATAGCCTGCCGCGAAGAGCCCGGTGAATGATTTGGCCAGCCGGATGTGCAGGGCCGTCAGACGGGGGAGGCTATGCCATTCACGCTTTCGGCGTTTTTTCCGTATCCGCAACCCCATCGCGAAAACGGTCAACCCCAGTGCCAGGGTGATGATCTGAAATCCCGGATGAAGATACGCCCAGAGACTGACCAAGACTTTCTCTCCGAATGCGCCCCCTCCGGGACGCGGCTTGTGGGCGGGGAAGGGGGGTGACTAGAATGCCCCAAAAATTCACGGAAAACTACCATCTCACGGAGCACAGAGGGAGGATCGGCTCATGCACTTAGACGATGTAGGCGCCCTGGTTCGCGGGAGCCGGGTATTCGATTTGGGCATCGAGCTCTTTCCCGGGATGCCGCACGTGCCGACGCACGCGCCCTACGGGTTCAGCCTCATCCGAGAGCATGGGGACATGATGCTGCCCGACGGAGCATGTGTGGCGGTGGAGTCCATCTTCTGCACGGGTCACACGGGGACGCACGTGGATGCGCTGAGCCATTTTTCCCAGGACATGAAGCTCCACGGCGGGGTAGATGCCGCAAAGGCGCAAAGCAAGACCGGCGGTTTCACCGCGCACGGGATCGAAACGGTTGCGCCCATTGTCCGCCGCGGGGTGTTTATCGATGTGGCCGCCCATCAGAAGTGCGAGGTGCTCCAGGCGGGCCATCCGATCGAGCAGAAGGAGCTGCAGGCGGCGGCGGAGGCGCAGGGGGTGCGAATCGAGGCGGGCGATGTGGTGCTCATCCGCACGGGGCACATGCAGTACTGGCCGGGCCCGAATTACTACCGCCACGCGGGCGGAATACCGGGCATCAACCTCGGCACCGCGCGCTGGCTCTCCGATCAGGGAGTGTACATGACCGGGTCGGATACGTTTTGCGTCGAGGTGCGCCCGGCCGAGGGAAGCCCCGTGCATGTACACATGCTGGTGGAAAAGGGGATTCATCTTCTCGAGGTGGCGAACCTCGAGGAACTTTCGCGGGGGAAAATCCACGAATTTCTCTTCGTGTGCCTTCCCTTGAAGATTCGGGGCGGGACGGGCTCTCCCGTGCGGCCGGTGGCGATTTTGTAGGCGCGGCTACTCGTAGGTGTCGAGGATGACCCGGTTTCGCCCTTCCTGCTTGGCGCGGTAGAGCAACTCGTCCGCCACCGGGTAGACATCCTTGAGCGCGGGGCGCCGGGCGGGCTTGATCATGAGGGCCCCGATGCTGATGGTGACCATCCCGGCTTCGGGAATTCCGAGAAAATGGGTCTGCTCGATGCGCTGCCGGATTCTCTCAGCCGCGATCTGGAGTCCCTCGAGGTCAATGCGCGGGAGCACCACGCCGAACTCCTCGCCCCCGAAGCGGACCACATGATCGATGTAGCGGGACTCCTGGCGGAGAAGCCGGCCCAGCTCCCGCAGCACGCTGTCTCCGGTCGGGTGCCCGTAGGTGTCGTTGATCCCCTTGAACTTGTCGATGTCGATGATCAGAAGGCCCAGCATCTCGCCGCTCCGCGCGGCCCGCGCCAGCTCCCGGGCCGAGGCGTCTTCGAATCCGGCGCGGTTGAGGAGGCCGGTCAGGGGTTCGGTGAACGTTACTTTGTGCAGCTGCTCGCGGCTGACGCGATGGGCGAGAAAGATGATCTCCAGATCTTTCTTCATCTGGGCGTGTTCGATCATGTTGCGGAGAATGAGATGGATCGCGGAATCCTGGTTCTCCATCGAAATGACCGCGCTGACCCAGGCCGGGGGCGATTCGAGAAGCGGCGAATCGAAAGTGTCGGCCAGGGCGACGATCTGCGGCGATTGGAGACCTCCTCCCTCGGCGATCTCCTTGAGGATAGCGTTTTCCTCGATCTTGTTTTTTTCCAGAGTGACGAGAAAGACATGGGGCGGATCATCGCTCATGCGGTTGGCGATTTGCCAGGTGAGTTCCTGAAGGTTTTCATGAATGGGCGAGCCGATGAGGGAGGACAGTCTTTTCAGTGTGCTGTCCGAAAGATGAAGGGCGGCCACGCGCGGGAGCGAGGCGCCTCCCGAGAGGAACGCGCGGAGGGCTTCATCCCGCGGAAGGGCGGAGAGAGTGCCGAGCCCTTTTCTCGATTTGGCCGAAAGGAGATTGAGCAGAAACTCGCCCTGTCCGGCCGCGGGCGGCTCTGCTTCCTCCTGGCGGAATGCTTCCGGCCCTTCGTTTTCCCCGACGGGCCAATCCAGGTCATCCAACTCTTGCGTATCGTCTGGACTGGACATTCCTCGACCTGCCCCTTTGCCGTTAACGCCAGGTTCGGCGAGCACTGCAGATGCCTAAGGTTGCCACAGTCGCCACCTCAGGAAAAGTTCTCGGAAAGGAAGTTCTGAACGAGATGCAAGAAAGCCTCGGGTGCGTCCATGTAAACGTGGTGGTGCGCCTCGGGGACGATGGCGGTTCGTACGGCCGGGCAATGGTCTTCTATCCAGGCGAAATCCTCCACAGCAAGACGGTCGGACAACTCCCCGGCAATCAGCAGGGTGGGAGCGGCCACCTTTTTCCAGCCGGGCCGAAGGTCGGTGGGCTTGCGGTCCCGGTGGAAGGATTTGTCGGTCTTGAGCAGCCAAGTGCCGTCATCGAGCGGGCGCAGGCTGTGGCGCGCGATGTAGGCAAGCTGTTCGGGGGCCGCTTTTCCGCTTGAGGGCAGGAGCCGGAACTTCTGGACAAAAAGATCGGGCGAGGCCCAGGGGCGGCTGGGGTTCTTGGCGGCCAGCTCCACCTCGGCCAGGATGCGGTTGGTCAACTCGAGCGGCGAGTCCACCACGATCAGGCAGGTGAGTTCGGGGCGGCTCCACTCGTGCAGTTTCAGCGTCACCAGCCCTCCCATCGAGTGGGCCAGGATCGCCGGAGGGCGTCCGCTTTCTTTCCGGGCCCATTCGATCCAGGAGGAAAGATCGCCGGCGAAGGCCTCGAAGGTGTACTCCTTGGCCCAGTCGCTGTCTCCGTGCCCGCGCATATCGACCGCCACCGGACGGCAGAGCGGCTTGAGGGAGGGCGCGACGTGATCCCACCAGTGGGCGTGGGCGGCCGCGCCGTGAAGCATGAGGAGCACCGGTTTTCCTTCCCCGCCATGATCCAGGGCATGCAGCCGAAGGCCGTCTCTTTCGATGAATCTGCTTTCGGGGGTGTCCATGTGTCCTCGCTGCGGCTGGGTGGCCCACGCTCCGTGAACGCCTCCGGAGAGGTGTGCGGAACAGGAGCCGGGACAGAATTTGTACCGGTTAGGATTCCGGGTTTTCAGGAGCAGGTGGTACGGTCGGGCTCTGCGAGAGGTAGAGCCCATACTCGTCCGTTTCGGTGATGTCGGCCAGATTGGGTCCCTTGCGGTAGGCGGCGCGCGCGATCAGATGGGCCGCGACAGGCGCTGTCAGGAAAAAAAATAAAACAGCGAGCAGTGCCTGGGCGCTCACATGAAGAAGTTTGAAAGTGATGGCCGTTCCCGCGAGGATGCCCACCATACCGAAGGTCGTGGCCTTGGTGGCGGCATGCATCCGCGAGTAGACATCGGGCAGGCGCAGGAGCCCGACGCTGGAAACCAGCATGAAAAAGACGCCGATCAGGATGAGCGCAGATGCGATGTACTCACTCAATGATCTTCCCTCTCTCCAGAAACTTGGCGTAAACCGCCGTTCCCACAAAGGCCAGTATGGCGAACACCAAAATGGCCAAGATGAACAAATCTTCTCCGCTGCGAATGGCGAAAAGGGCCGTGATGCCCAGCAGGTTGGTGGCGATGGTGTCCACCGCCACCACGCGATCGGCCGTGGTGGGCCCGATGGCGAAACGGATCAGGCACATGGCCACGGAAACGACGAGAATGCCCAGTCCGATATCAACAGCGGTTGCGCTCATTCGATGGCCTTGATAATCGGGTTCTCGAGACCGCGGCGGATGGCTTTGCGCACCTCGTCGGGGTGATCGATGTCCAGCGTGTGGACGAAGATAGTGGAAGCGTCCGTCGAAACGTCTACGCTCAGGGTTCCAGGCGTCAGGGTGATGGAGTTGGCCAGCGCGGTAACGCCCAGCGGAGTTTTGCACCTTGTATGGTAGGCGATGATGCCCGGCCGGATGCGAATCGGGCCCGGCGAGAGGACGATCCGCAGTACCTGAATATTCGCGATCGTCAGCTCCTTCAGGAAGCTGATGACGTAGATGGCGATATTCATGGGGCGCCGGAAGGAGAGCTCCTGATGATAGGTTTTCCGCAAGAATCCGACGACGGTGAGCGCCAGGACGAGACCCACCGCGATCTGGGCGGCGGAGATCTCCCCGCGGACAGCAATCCAGATGATGGCCAGGGTCAGGGTGATGGTGGCGATTGCCATGGTCGGGCTCTCCGTTGTTTCCCCGCCTTAGGGGGCGCTCTGCATGGCCGCAATATAGAGGGCCGGATTCGATATCTGTTTCGCTACCAGCAGTGACCAGTCGTACAGCCAGCCGACGCCGAGGCCGAAGATGACGGCGAAGGCCGCAAGAAAAGCCACGGGGATATACATTGCGGCCGGCGCGGATTTCACTTCGCCGCCGCCGCTGCCCCAGGCGAACTGCTGATATGTCGAAAAATTATACAGCAACGAAATCACCCCCATCCCCAGCGCGATGGAGGTGGCCGTGTACATTCCCTGGCTGTATCCCGCCTGGATGAGGAAGAATTTCGAAAAAAACCCGTTCAGCGGCGGAATCCCCGCGAGCGAGAGGAAGCCGACGAGGAGGAGAACGCTGGCGAAGGGGGCCTTCACCATCATCCCCCCCATTTCGTCCAAATCGACGGTGCCCGTCAGCTTCTGGTTGAGCCCCGCGCCCAGCAGCAGGGAACTCTTCAGAAAACCGTGGCTCACCATGTAGAACACCGCCGCCGCCATCCCTGCCGGCGAGAGCAGGGCCACCCCGAAGGCGATGTAGCCCAACTGGTTGATGGTGCTGTAGGCCAGGATCCGCTTCAGGTTCTTTTGCGGCAGGGTCCCGATGGCGCCGAGGATGATCGTCGCGAGCGCGAAGGCGACGAGAACGCCCTGCATCTGGCCGAAGGGCGCGGGGAAGATCAGCGTGGCGCAGCGGATGATGGCGTACAGCCCCACCTTGACCAGCACCCCGGCGAGGATGGCGCTGATCGGAGTAGGGGAGATCGAGTGGGCCGAGGGCAGCCAGAGCTGCATCGGGAAGATGGCCGCCTTGGTGCTGAAGACCAGGAGAAAGATCGCCGCCGTCAGGATCATCAGGGGCGTCGGCCCGAGCGCCGCCACCTTCACCGAGAGATCGGCCATGTTGACCGTCCCGACCTGGGCGTAGAGGAGCGAGACCCCCAGGAGAAAGAGCGCGGAGGCGATGAGATTCAGGCAGGTATATTTGAGCGCCATCTCCAGCTGATCGAGGTTGTGGTAAAAGCCGAGCAGGGAGTAGGCCGAGATCAGCATGACCTCGAAGAAGACGAAAAGGTTGAAGATATCCGCCGTGACGAACGCGCCCTGGATGCCCATGAGGAGGAAGTGAAGCAGCGGGTGGTAGACCTCCTGCCGCTGCCCCTCAGAGAGATAGCTTTTGGAGAAATAGGCGGAAGCACCGACCACCGTGGCGGCCAGGCAAAGCATGGTCGCGGTCAGGCGGTCCGCGCCCAGCAAAATGCCGTAGGGGAAGGGCCACAATCCCATCCGGTGGGTAAAAATCGTGCCGTCCGCCGTTTCGCTCAAAAAGGAGAGGGCGACGATGAGGTTGATCCCCAGCGAGAGGAGGCTCAGCCTTTCTTGCCACGCGCTGTGCCTGCGAAGCAGGAACAGAATGATTCCCGTCAGCAGGGGCAGCACGATCGGCAAGGGAAGAAGGAGATTCATCCTTTCAGCCTCCGAATCGCATCCACATCGTCGGTTTGAAACCGCCGGTATGCATTGAGCACCAGCACGAGAAGAAAGGCCGTCATCGCGAAGCCGATAACGATGGCGGTGAGAACCATGGCCTGCGGCAGCGGGTCGACGAAGCCGGCCGGATTGACGTTCTCCTCTCCGGGGAGAAGGATTGGCGCGCGGCCGTCGCCGATCCAGCCTGAGGCGACGATCATCAGGTTGGTGGCGTGGCTCAGGAGCGAGAGCCCCAGAACCACCTGAAGCAGGCGCCGCTGCATAATCATGTAGGCGCCGGTGGCCACCAATACGCCGATCGTGATGGAGAGCGTCCAGACCATATTTCGCTCAGTCCCTCAGGTGAAGGGGGCTGCGCCGGTCGCTGAAGATGGTCAGTATGGACATTGATACCCCGACGACCACTCCGTAGACCCCCAGATCGAAAAGAAACGCCGTAAAAATTTCGATGTTCCCGATAAAGGGAACTTCGAACTCATAGATCGAGCTCTTCAGAAAGGCCCCCGAGAGGAGGCCGAACACGCCGACAAGGGTTGCAAGTATGAGGCCGCTGCCGAACATCCGGTCCCAGGAGCGGTTGAACCGCCGCCACCCCAAGTCCGCATCGAATGCCACCCATTGGAGAACCATTCCCACCACCGTCATCAGTCCCGCGATGAAGCCGCCGCCCGGCTGGTTGTGGCCGTAGAGAAGCAGGAAGAACGACACCAGGAGGGTCAGATGGAGGACGATGGGGGCGATGGTCTTGAGAATCAGGGAATTCATTCTGCCTCTCCCGTCAGGCGCATCATGGCGTGGATGGCGATGCCCGCGATCACCAGGACGGTGATCTCGCCCAGGGTGTCATAGCTGCGGTAGTCCACAATGATGGCGTTCACGACATTCTTGAAACCGGCGATCGGCTTGCTGGTGCGCATGTAGTAGTCGGCGATGGTCCGGTAGGCGTGGCTGTTCATGGCGATGGCCATCACGGCGGTCACGCCCCCGCCCAGCAAAAAGGCGATGAACCAGTCGCGCCTTTTCTTTCCCGGCGACGATGCGATCGGCTTCAATTCGGGTAGATAGAAAAATGTCAGCAGGAAGAGAACGACCGTGGCCGATTCGATGACGATTTGGGTGAGAGCAAGGTCCGGCGCCTTCAGAATGAGGTAGAGAACGGCGGTCGAATAGCCCACCGTGCCCAGCGCGAGGATGGCCGGCAGGCGGGAGCGGAAGCTGGTCGTCGCAAAAGCGGCAATGCAGATGAAGAGACAGATTGCGGAGGCCAGCAGCGGCCATTGGCCCGCGGCCGGCCATGGGCCGAGGCTCCCGCCCGAGCGGGCCGCAAGGTAGAGGCCCAAAATCCCGGTTGCCACCATCATCATGCGCATGTAGCGGCGGAGGTTGCCGTCCTGGATCAGGGTGAGGATCCCGTAGGTGCGTTCGGCGGCGATGCGGAGGCTTCCGTCGTAGATTTTGTCCGGGGCGGGCGCTCTTCTCCAAAGATCGGCCACGGCGCCCAGGGTTTTCCCGACCCAGAGGCGTTGCCAATAGAGCAGCAGGCCGGCCGCCACCGTGATGATCGACATGATGAGCGGGGTGTTCACGCCGTGCCAGAGCGCCAGATGAAGCGCAAGCGGTTTTGTCTGGCCGAGGGTCGCCGCCGCCGCGGGCGCGATGAAAGCGTCCTGGATCAGGCCGGGGTAGATGCCGAACAGAATCACCAGCAGGGCGAGCGCCGCCGGCGCGGCCAGCATTCCGAGGGGCGGATCGTGCGGATGCTTGGGAGATTCCCGCTCCGCCCCCTCCCAGAAGGGCGCCCCGAGAAAGCGTAGATGGTAGAGCGCCGTGATGATCCCCGCACAGAGGGTGATCCAGGGCCAGAAGCCCGCCCAGACGCCCGGCCCGCCGGGGTGGAGGCTGACGCTGTAGAGCATCTCTTTGGTGATGAAGCCGCCGAAGGGCGGAATGCCGATCAGGCTGAGGGCGCCGATGACGGCAAGGATGTGGGTCTTGGGCATCGCCCGCGCCAGATGGCCGAGATGGCGCACGTCCCGCGTCCCCGATTCGTGATCGATGATGCCGACGACCATGAACATCGCCGCCTTGGCGGCGGCATGGTTATAGAGGTGGAGCGTGCTGCCGATGACCGCCTCCTGCCCGCCGTAGCCGAGGAAAGTCACGATCAGGCCCAGCTGGCTGATGGTGCCGTAGGCGAGGATAGCCTTCAGGTCATAGGCGCGCAGCGAGAGCAGCCCGCCCGCGATCATGGTGATCATGCCGAAGGTGGTGACCAGGTAGCCCCAGAGCTCGTGCGTGCCCAGGATGGGATAAAGCCGCGAGAGCAGAAAGATGCCCGCCTTCACCATGGTGGCCGAATGCAGGAAGGCGCTGATGGGCGTGGGCGCCTCCATGGCGCTCGGCAGCCAGATGTGAAAGGGCCACTGCGCGCTTTTGGTGAAGGCGCCGAGCAGGATCAGGATAAGCGCCGCCGATGAGACTGTATAGGCGCCGGGGTTCGCGATCATCTTCGAGATGTGCCACTCGCCCGTGCTTCCGCCGAGCAGGATGAAGCCCGCCAGCATGGCCAGTCCGCCGCCGCCCGTGATGAGGATCGCCTTCTGTGCGCCGTAGACCGAGGCCTTCCTGTCCCACCAGAAGCCGATGAGGAAATAGGAGGTGATGCTCGTCAACTCCCAGAAGATGAACAGCGAGATCAAATGATCGGAGAACACGACGCCGAGCATCGAGCCCATGAAGGCGATCAGGAAGCCGTAGTATCTTCCGAGCGATTCGTGCGAATGGAGGTACCAGTGGGAGTAGAGAACGATGAGGACGCCCATCCCGGCGACGAGAAAGCCCCACATGAGGCTCAGCCCATCGACGAGGAAGGCGACCTCGATTTGGGCCGCCGCCACCCAGGCGAAGGAGTAGACGATCGGGGCCTTCCCGCCGGCGCTCCAGAGGCCGTAGAGGCGGATCAGCGCCCAAAGACTCGCCAGCGGTGCGAGCATGGCGAACCAGGCCGCACCGCTCCGGAAGCGGCTCGCGAAGTAGGGAACCGCCACGGCGAAAACAAAAGGCGAAAATATGATCAGGTAGATGTCTTTCAATTTCCCGCAGCCAGATTCCGGGGGCAGAAGTCAAATATTATAAATGCTTTCACGGACGCAAAAAATTTCTCATGAAAATCAAAAGGATGCAAGCAATCTGTTCGGCAGTGGATCAGCCGGCACGATGGATCAGCGGTGTCATTCCGAAGGAGCGCAGCGACTGAGGAATCTGCTGTGGAAAAGCAGATTCCTCGCGCCTCGGGCGCTCGGAATGACAAGAAATACAGGCAAACCGACCCACTGCCTTCTGTTCGGGACGGATGTTTCGCTCTGGGACAACCCCGGCGGATGTGGGGTAAAGTGAAAAGAAGGAAAAGGGGAGGAAAATGACGTATCAAATTTATGCCCTCTGCCAGGGGCGGCGGGAGTGCGATTCCTCGGTTTTGCTCTACCTGGCCGACACCGGGCACTGGACCCAGATGCCCTATTTTTTCTGGATTCTGGTGCCCGAGGGAGGAGGCGACCCGATTCTGGTGGACACCGGGTTTCTGGAGGGGCACTACCAGGCGCGCTACTCCCTGTTCGAGGATTACCGCCGGCCCCGCGATCTGCTCGCTCCCTTCGGCCTGGAGCCGGCGAAAGTGAAGACCGTGATCCTCAGCCACCTGCACTGGGACCACTTCAGCGCCTGCCGCCTCTACGCCGCCGCCGATTTTCATCTGCAAAAAAAAGAGCTCGACTTCTGGCGCGGCCCGGCCGGGAAACACCATTTTTTGAACCATTTTCTCGGGAACCTCGAGGACGCCGACTGGATCGAGAAAGAGGGCAGGCTCCACCTCGTGGAGGGGGAGGCCGAGATCGCAGACGGCGTCAGCGTCCATCTCGTCGGGGGCCACACCCCGGGCCTTCAGGTGGTCAGGGTCAGGACCGAAGAGGGATGGGCGGTGCTCGCGGTGGATGCCGCCTACGTCTTCCGCAGCTTCGAGGGGCTGATCCCGCCCGGCATTCTCGTCCGGGTGGATGAGGCGCTCGACGCCCTCGACACCATCAAGGAACTCGCCGATTCTCCCCGCCTCATCTTTCCCGGCCACGACATTGCGACTGTAAACCGCATCGAGGAGACCCACCCCGGGGTGCGGCGGCTGGCCTGAGCGCTACCTGTGAATTCCAAACGCGCCCTCCCGGCCGCGCTTCCGGGGCGCCCAAGTCGAACGCGATCCGAATCTCCTCGTATTTTCTGCACCTGCTTTTCCCTCCGCATGTGCGAGAGTGGGTTCGGCTTCCAAAAGGGGGCCGGCGCGCGACCGGGCTTCGGAAAGGGCTCCGGCGGGCGCGTGCGCGATACGGCGCGAAGTATAGAAAGGAGGCACGTTTGCACAATGGACCCTTGGTGTCATTCCGAAGGAGCGCAGGGTGGGGCCCGCAGCGACTGAGGAATCTGCTGTGGAAAAGCAGATTCCTCGCGCCTCCGGCACTCGGAATGACAAGAAAAATAAGCAGACTGACTCACTGCGGGAGTTTTGAGAGCGGCGGGGCGATTGCGGGATACTGAAGGATAATGAAGGATTTTTTGTGCGCCCGGCAGAGGAGCGGAAGGCGAGGGCGCCCGTCGCCGGGGCTTCGCGGCTAGTCCGCGATGTGCAGATCGAGGTTCGTCCGGGTGACGGCCTCCCCGCCCGCGGGCCCGACGCGGATGATATCCTCGAGGGAGCTGGTGCCCACATCGGGTTCGAAGATGCCGGGCTCGATGTTGATGTAGCCCCCCTCGGGAATCTCCTTGTCCTCCTCGGCGATGACGAAGGGTCGATCCGAGGTGCTTATCCCCGACATGTGGCCGAGGTAGATGAGGTTGTAGCTCTCCTCGTAGCCGGCGTCCTTCGCCACCTGAAAGCCCGCCTGGAAGACCTCGCCCCCCGTCGCCCCGGGGCGGATCGCCGCGAAAAGCGCATCGTACATCTCGCGGCAGGTGTCGTAGATGTGCCGCTGCTTCTCGGAGGGCGCACCGATGCTCACCGTCCGGTCGAAGTCCACGTAATAGCCCCCGTAGGAGGCCGAGAGGTCGAGCCAGAACATCTCGCCGCGCGCCATCTCCCGCGTCGTGAAGAGGAAGGGCCGCACGTTGCTCACCACCTTGCTGCCCGACCCCATGTTGATGTGGGTGGAGGTCCCGCTGCCGTGGAGAAACTCCGCTCCCATCGAGGCCATCACCCGGAGCGCCTCGATGCAGGCCGCATACTCGGCCACTCCCTCGCCGCAGGCGGCCAGCGCGGTCTGCATGCCGGCGTCCGCGATCTCGGCCGTCTTGCGGATCATCTCCTCATCGAAGGGGCTCGGCGATGTCACGATCTGCGACCAGAGCGGCGCGGCATCTACCAGCTCGGTATCCGGGGCGGCCTTCTGCAGTGCCTGATGATAGAGGGTGGGCATCTCCATCGCGCAGATGCCGATGGAGCCCGAGCCATCGAGCTCGGCCTGCTCGATGAGGCTGGTGAGCAGTTTCGTCACCTCATCGAACTGCCAGCGGTAGCGGCCGTGCGGAAAGGCGCGGATGTCCCCGATGAAGGACATCTGCTTGGCGTCCTCCAGGTTCCAGGGGCAGTCGATCATCAGGGTCTCGCGGCCGTGGCCGTCGAGAAAGAGAAACGAGCCACCCACCGGAAAGGGCTGCACATAGTTGGAGAAATAGCGGATCCAGTCCGGCTGGGGAGCGGCGCCTCCGTAGATGAGGAGCGCCTCGTGGCCCGCCTCCTTCATCAGGGCGCGCATCCGATCAAGGCGGCCGCGGGCCTCGGCCTCGGGCACCTCGGGCGCGCGCCCCTGCGCCTTGCGGAGCTCGTTTGCGAGAAAATGATCGCTCTGCCAGTTCATCGGCGCTTCTCGTTGGCGAAAAAAAATCTTTGGCGAGAAAAATGTCTCGGTTTTAGGGAACGGGAGGGATCTTACCGCGCGTCGAAGAGGCGCTCAACCGCGTGGGCGAGCTGGGCGAGGTTGCCCACCTCATGGAGGGCGTCGCAGTAGGGCTGGTACTCCGGCATGTCGGAATCACCCGTCCCCCAGAGGTAGGGCGCCTCGGGGTTCATCCAGACGATGCGCTTGGCCCTTCCCTTGAGGAGGTCCATGCAGTCGAGCCGCGGATCGTTGAAGTTGTTCCGGCCGTCCCCGAGGAAGATCACGGTCGTCCGCCTGTCGATCTCGCCCATGTGATCGCGGCACAGATCGGCGAGGCTCGCGCCGAGGTCGGTGTTGTAGTGGCCGGCGCGGAGATCATCGAGGACCATGGCGACCGCCTTCTGGGGGCGGTGTTCGTCGAACGGGTGGGAAATGTCGAGCAGCCGGTCAATGAAGGCGAAGCTCCGCGCGCGGGCCACCTGATCCTGCAGCTCGTAGATGAGTGTCAGCATGAATTCGGCGCAGTGGCGCACTGAGGTGGAGACATCGCAGATCAGGATGAGCTTGGGCTTGAGGACGCGGTGCTTGCGCTTGAGCTCGAGCGGGACGCCGCCGTAGCGCTGGTTCGCCCGGAGGGTGGCGCGCATGTCGAACTGGCCCTTGCGCGCTCTGCGGTGGCGCAGCGCCGCGCGGCTTCTGAGCCTCGCGGCGAGGCGGCGCACCTCATCGCGCACGCGCTCGATCTCGCGCTCGTCGAGCCCACGGAAGGGAAGTTCCATCACCTCATCGAGGGGGTCGCGCTTCTCGTAGTCCTCGCGCATCCTCCGGGCGATGGCGGCGCCGATCTCGCGGCGGATCTGCTCCTCGAGCGCCTCGCGGTTCATCCCGGCCGTCTCGGCGAGCTCATCGAGCAGCTCCTGGCCCATGCCCTCGGCGGCGAGCTTTTCGAGCACCTCCCGGAGCGCCTCCATCAGCTTATCGAGGCCGGCGGCCCGCATCATGCGCGATTCCATCCAGGGGCCCTGGCCGGGCCGGGAAGCCATCGGGAGGCCGGCCTGCTGGCCGAGCTGATCGAGCTCCTCGCGGGAGAGGGGCTGACCCCGCAGGAGGTTTTCGAGAAGGCGCTTCAGCTCCTCGGGCGAGCGTTCTTCGGCGAGCTGACGGAGGGCTTCGAGGAGCTGCTCCTGGTCCGCCTCGCCCATTCCGCCGAGGCCATCGAGGGCGGGCGGGGCCTCGAGCCCGAAGAAGAGCGGGAAGAGGCGCTCGAACACCGGGATGTCGGTCTCTTCCTTGACGAGGGTGAGGCGCAGGGCCGAGCGGAAGGTGTCGCGCTCCTTGATGCCGATGTGGCCGGTGGCGCGGAAGGCATCCTCGCTCTCGGCGAGGGAGACGCGCACTCCCTCGGCCCGGAGGGCCTGGACGAAATCCACCATGCGCCGATCCATCGGCCTAGTTCTCTCCGAAGGGGCCGCCCCCGCGGCGCCTGCGCCGGGGCGCTCTTCCTTCCTCGATCATCCGGCGGAAGATCTCTTCCTCGTCCTCGAGGTCGGGCGGCGCCTCGCGGCGCTTGCGATCGAGTTCGGCGGCACGCTTTGCGCGGAGCACGTCCTGCTCGTGTTTGAGCAGCACGTTGAGGGTGGTAGCGACGGTATCCTCGTCGAGGGATTCGGCGTTGAGCATGAGGAGCGCCTTGGCCCAGTCGAGGGTTTCGCTGACGCTGGGTTTTTTCTTGAGGTCGAGGTTCCGCAGCTTCTGGACCAGCTCGACCGCCTGTTCGGCCATCTCGGCGGAGAGGCCGGGAACCTTGAGGCGGACCACTTCGAGCTCGGCCGCCGCGCTGGGGTAGCCGATAAAGAGATAAAGACACCTTCGCTTGAGGGCCTCGGAGAGCTCGCGCGTGTTGTTCGAGGTGAGGACCACCGCCGGGGGCGAAGCGGCGCGGAGGGTGCCGAGCTCGGGGACGGAGACCTGGAAGTCGCTCAGCACCTCGAGCAGGAAGGCCTCGAACTCGGCGTCGGCCCGGTCGATCTCGTCAATGAGAAGCAGGGTGGGCTCTTCCGCCCGGATGGCCTGGAGAAGCGGCCGGGGAAGAAGAAAGCGCTCGGAGAAGAACACGTTCTCCTCTTGGGCGATGCGGTCGGCCGCCTCGGTCAGGGTTTCGGTGTCGGAGAGCACCTGGTGGAGCTTTTCGCGCAGCAGCTGGGTGTAGAGCATCTGCTTGGCGTATTCCCACTCGTAGAGCGCCTTGGCCTCATCGAGTCCCTCGTAGCATTGCAGGCGAATCAGATTGCGCTTCGTCGAGGCGGCCCACACCTTGGCCAGCTCGGTCTTGCCGACGCCGGCGGGGCCCTCGACGAGGATGGGTTTCCCCATCCCCTCGGCGAGATAGAGGGCGGTGCAGATTTCGGGGGAGGCAATGTAGTTGTTCTCGGCAAGAGAAGCGCGGACGGCCTCCGTATCGGCGTACATGGGGGCTCCCGATCAGAAAGAAGGACGGCAACGGGAAATACCCTAACATACGGGTCGCTTCTTCCCAAGACGCCGGGGATCCCATTCCGGGAGCGGGTTGTCTTTTTTATTCAAAATCATGGTTTTGCCGGGGAGGGCAGAGTGCTATCCTTTTGTTTCCGCCCCCGGTTCGCTCCCCCTGCGGGGGAAGCGGGAGTACTTCCATGCTTGCGGGACGGTTTTTCCTTTTCATGAGAGCGGCTACGATAGTCTTTTCCCGCTTGCTCTCTCCCCTATGGCGCTCTCTGAAATCGCTCGTGGCGGGCCGGTCCCTGCATGTCATCGTGGCGGGCATTGCCGTTTTGTGCCTTCTCCTCGGGACCCGGATTTATTCGCTCTACAAGGAGTTGGGCAGAAAGAATTTTCTGATCAGCCGCCTCGCCCGCGGCATTCAGGAGCGGGACCGCATACTCCGCGAGCTCGGAGCGCAGACGGGATCGGGCGCGCTCGATCCGCTCGCTTTGCACAGCCAGCTCTCACAGAGCGAAAGCAAGATCTACTCCCTGAAGTTCAAACTGCGGAATATGGAAATGGAGATACAGAAGCTCCGCGATGAACTCTCCCGGAGAGAGGGGGATGTTGTCGGGCTTCGCGAGCAGCTCTCCAAACGGGACAATAAGATGCGCGCGCTCATGGGGGAGGTCCGCTATCAGGAGAAGAACGCCGAAGGCCTCAAGAGCGTGAACCAGGAGATCTCGAAGAAGGTGTCCCGTCTTTCAGTTCTGGAAAAAGAGACGGCGCTGAAGAAAGAAGAGATCGCCACACTGAAAAAGAAGAACACCGAGTTGACCGAAAGGATCTTTCGCATGCAGCGGTCAGCCGAGTCGCTGCAGGTGCAACTCGAGCAGGCGCAGGCGCAGGCACAGAAGAAGGGCGCCAAGCCTCAAAACTAAGGCGCGCGCAACGGGTGTGTTCTCTCAGCCGGTTCTTGACGCGGAGCCTTTTCGTTTTACTCGCC